>NZ_JBSGDB010000609.1:0-4656 GCF_053602155.1 Streptomyces sp. NPDC004561 | reverse complement strand
CACGGCTACGAGGACGAGCCCGACCGTGCCGAGTTCGTCGAACGGGCCCTTGCGGTGGACTTGTACGACGACGAGCAGGCCCTGGTGTGGAAGGCAACTTCCTGCGCCTCGGCTTCACCGAGGAGGACCTCGCCGACGGCGGCAGCGACCGCCTGGTCGACGCGGTCTTCGCCTGGGGCGACGAGAACCGGGTCCGGGAACGCATCGACACCTTCCGCGCGGCGGGCGCCGACCACCTGGCCCTCCAGGTGATCACCAGTGGCTCCCGCGACGCCCTCCCGAGAGAGGAATGGCGCAGGCTCGCCGCTCTGCTGGACTGAGCGATGGCTCAGATCCGGGCCTGACCGCCACGGCCCGCCGGGCAGTCCCGCAGCAGCTTGCGGATCTGCTCGGCGCGGTCGTTGCGCGGGGGCAACTGGTTCATGCGGCGTTGCAGCAGGTTCCTCGTCCCGTCGTCCAGCAGCCCGCAGTTCCCCCTGAACACCTCACGCAGCGCCTTGAGCGCCCACCACTCGTTGAACGGTCTGTCCTCGGACACCGCCGCCTCGGCGAGTTCACGTCCCCACGCCGGATCCGGATTGGCGTACAGGTAGGCGGCGGCGGCCAGCCGCAACCCGTGGTCGCCGCTCCCGAGATGGCGCTCGACGTCGAAGCCCCGGGCGCCTCGCAGCAGACGGACCATCTCGTCGGCGACCTCACTCATCGCCGTGGTTCTCTCGCGGCCGCTGGACATGGTCCACCGGATCTCGTTGTAGCGTGCCGCCAGCCGCTCGACGGGGTCGTCCGACGCCGGCACAGCGGGTCGCCCGCCGGCCTGCGTCCTGCTGAGCGCCTCCCTCACCCCGTCGGCCAGATCCCCCTCGACCTCCTGCTGCCTCGCCTGGAACTGCTGCGTCTCGAGCATGGCCTCGTGCACGATGCCCCGGACTTCCTCCACCTGGCGCTTCAACGTGATGCCGAATCCGGAGACCTCGGAGAAGAAGGCGCCGAGGAGCACCAGCATCAGGAGGCCGAGGACGACCATCGGAGGGTCCGTCATCTCCGGGTGCCGGCACACCTCGACGACGCGCCCGTTCGAGACCGTCTGCTGGTTGCACACCTGGGTGCCGAAGAACATGGCCACGGCCGCGCACGCGGCGAGGACGCCCAGCGCGGCCGCCACCCACTGGAACGGGCCGACCGCTCTCCGGCCGTTCGTCGAGATCCCGTCCGCCCCCGTCGCGGCCATCCCCCACCCCTCGGCCCTACCGACACCGGCGCCGCGCTCGCCCTCGAAGCCCTCGCACGGCAAGCACGGCACGTCCACGACAGAGGATATGGCCAACAGGCGGCCGAGGGGCGGGGGTTGGCCGCCCTCTCGGCCTCGGCGAGGCCGCGGAGCGGCTACGCGTCCTTGAGCTCCTGCCGCTGGCGGCCGAGGCCCTCGATCTCCAGCTCCACGACGTCCCCGGCCCTCAGGTACGGCTTCGGCTCGGGCTGGCCCATGGCCACCCCCGCCGGCGTCCCCGTGTTGATGACGTCGCCGGGGTAGAGGGTCATGAACCGGCTGACGTAGCGCACGACCTCCCCCACCGGGAAGATCTGCTCGGCCGTCGTACCGTCCTGCCGCAGCTCGCCGTTGACCCAGAGCCTCAGCGGCAGCCGCTGCGGGTCGGGGACCTCGTCCGCCGTGACGAGCCACGGTCCCAGCGGGTTGAACGTCTCGCAGTTCTTGCCCTTGTCCCAGGTGCCGCCCCGCTCGATCTGGAACTCCCGCTCGGAGACGTCGTGCGCGACGGCGTACCCGGCGACGTGCGCGAGTCCCTCCTCGGCCGAGTCCAGGTAGCGGGCCGTACGGCCGATGACGACGGCCAGCTCCACCTCCCAGTCGGTCTTGGCGGAGCCGCGCGGCACGAGCACGGTGTCGTTCGGGCCGACGACCGTGTCCGGCGCCTTGAAGAAGACCACCGGCTCGGTGGGCGGCTCGGCGCCCGTCTCGCGGGCGTGGTCGTGGTAGTTCAGCCCGATGCACACGATCTTCCCGATCCGGGCGAGCGGCGGTCCGATCCGCAGCCCCGCCGCGTCCAGACCGGGCAGCTCGCCCGACTCGGCCGCCGCCCGCACCCGGCCGAGCGCGGAGCCGTCGGCGAGGATCGCGCCGTCGATGTCGTCCACGATGCCCGACAGGTCCCTGAGGGTCCCGTCGGCGTCGAGCAGGGCGGGGCGCTCCGCCCCCGCGGAACCGACTCGCAGCAGCTTCATGGTCAGCATCTCCCTCGATCGCGGGGCGCCCGGCCGATGGGTGCAGCCATCGCAGGACTGGCCGATCCTCCAATCACGCAGTCCAGTCCGCAAGACCCTGTTCATGTACTGGACCGTAACCCGCCCCTCTAGCGGTACAGCGCGGCCCGCTCCACGGCGCTCCAGGTCGTGCTGGTCACGACGTACAGCGCCGCCGCGAGCGGGACGACGGCCACGGTGACGAGCGTGAAGAAGGACATGAACGGCATGACCTTGCCGACCGCGCCGAGCCCCGGCACCCGCTCGCCGTCCGCCGCGCCCACCGCGACCGGGTTGTCCGCCGTCATCCGCCTGGCGCGCCGGTAGTTGAAGGCGGCGACGGCGGCGACGAGGACGAACAGCCCGAGGTAGACCAGCCCGGCCGGCCCGAACATCCCGCCGTCGGCGAGCGTGTCGGCCCACCGCCCGCCGAGCGGCGCCGCGAGGAGCCGGTGCGCGAGCAGGCCGTTGCGCTCGCCGCCGATCGTGGAGTTGGCGAAGAGGTGGTAGAGCAGGAAGAAGGCGGGCATCTGGAGCAGGCTCGGCAGACAGCCGGACAGCGGGGAGACCTTCTCCTCGGCGTGCAGTTCCAGCACCGCCTGCTGGAGCCGCCGCGGGTCCTCGGCGTGCTTCCCGCGCAGTTCGGCGATGCGCGGCTGGAGTGCGGCACGGGCGCGCTGCCCACGGGCGGCGGCCCGGGACAGCGGGTGGACGAGAAGCCGTACGAGCGCGGTGAACAGGACGATCGCGGCGGCGGCCGCGGAGGCGTGGAACAGCGGCTGGAGCAGGTCGGCGAACCGCTCGACCAGGTGTGCGAAGGCGGAGAAGACGGACATGGGTGAGCCCTCCGGGGGTCTCGTCGTGCCGGAGCTGAGCGGGGAGACGGCATGACGACCCGCGCGGGGTCACGTACGCGATGGATGCGGGAGGACGTGCCCTACGCGGCGGTCGCCGGAAGGGCCTGTCCGGGTGCCCTGGGCCGGCGGCGGCCGGGCGCGTCGGGATCGCGCTGCGGCAGGAAGGCCGTACGTCTTGCCCGGTCGCGTATCGCCGTGCGCACCCGGGTGGGCGGGACGGCGGGCGCGCTGCGGGCGGTGAGCAGGGAACAGACGGTGAGCGCGGAACCGGCGGCGGCGGTCGCGGCGAGGGCGACGGTGGTGGTGAGGCTGCCGGTGTCGAGCAGGGCGACGGGCAGCAGCAGGAACAGCAGGAACGCGACGGCGCGCACGCCGGCGGCACGACCGCGGACCATCGCCTCCCCCTCCCCCCGCCTGCGCTGTCGCGCTCCCCCGTCGACTACGCCTGATCGATCTCCAGCGGCTCCAGCAGCCGCCTCGGCCTGAGCAGCGCCCGGCTGACCGGATCCGCCGGGTCCGGATCGAGTCCGGGCCCCGGCTCCATGACAACGTCCGGGACCGGTACGACGGTTCCGCAGGCGGGACATTCGCCGTACGGCCCGAGTTCGGTGCCGCAGCGCGCGTGCCGGAAGTAGCGCAGCTGGGTCTCGGTGAAGTGCTCGCGGCCCCACAGGCCGAGGGCGCGCAGGGTGGGCCACAGGGCGATGCCGCGCTCGGTGAGGACGTACTCGTCGCGGGCCGGCGACTGCTGGTACCGGCGCTTGTCGAGGATGCCCTCGGCGGTCAGGGCCTGCAGCCGGGTGGCCAGCACGGCGCGCGGGATGCCCAGGTGCACGAGGAAGTCGTTGTACCGCCGTACGCCGTAGAGCGCGTCGCGGACGACGAGCAGCGTCCAGCGCTCGCCGACGATCTCGAGCGCGCGGGCGATCGAGCACTCCTGTGTCGCGTAGTCCTTACCCAGTGCCATGCCGTCCACTGTAGCCACTTTCCGACTTCCGGTTCAATGAACGAACCGACAGTGCTACGGTGGCGGTGACAGCTCGGTTCAATGACCGAACCGATAAGTGGGTCGCTGAAGGACAGGACATGCCATGACCGGGCTCGACTCCGCCACCACCCCCGCCGCCGTCCGCGCCGGGACCACCCCGGACACACCCGCACGCCCCCGGGCCACGCTCGCCCTCACCAGCGCCGCGACCGCCGTGGCCCTCATGACGTACACCGCGCCGATGGTCACGCTGCCGGAGACGGCGGCCGCCCTGCACACCCCGCTCTCCGCCCAGGCCTGGCTCCTGAACGGCACCCCGCTGGGCCTCGCCGCCCTGCTACTGGTGGCCGGCAGCCTCGCCGACGACTACGGCCGCCGCCGGATCTTCCTGGCCGGCACCCTGGCCCTGGGCCTCACCACCGCCCTCGGCGCGCTCACGACGTCGACCTGGCAGTTCACCGACAGCGCGCACCGGCCACAGGAGACGCTGACCGTGCGCGGTGCCTCGTCACTCGTGGACCGGGTCAACCAGGTACGCCAAGGGCCCTACAC
>NZ_JBSGDB010000608.1:0-4659 GCF_053602155.1 Streptomyces sp. NPDC004561 | reverse complement strand
GGGGCGCCGCAGGCCCGGCAGGTGACCAGTGGGATCAGTTCGTTGCCGCAGGCGTGTTCGACGGCCATGGGCAGGTCGAGACCGCCGACGCCGAGACCGCCCTCGGCCCGGTCCGGCTGACCGGCGAACTCGCCCGCACCACGTACCAGTTGCGGGCCTTCGCGGACATCGTCGACGAGGGCGCCTTCCTCGACGTCGTCATCGACCACCCCGACGACACGGCGACCCCGCCCATCCCGGACCTGCGCCGCTACAAGGTGCCGCTCGGGGTCGTCGCCGTCTACTCCGCCTCCAACTTCCCCTTCGCCTTCTCCGTCGCCGGCGGCGACACCGCGAGCGCGCTGGCCGCGGGCTGCCCGGTCGTGGTCAAGGCCCACCCCGACCACCCGGCCCTGTCCGAGCTGGTCGCCAAGGTGCTGCGCCGGGCCGCCGCCGAGCACGGCATCCCCGAGGGCGTGGTCGGCCTCGTGCACGGCTTCGAGGCGGGTGTCGAGCTGATCAGGCATCCGCGGATCGCCGCCGCGGGCTTCACCGGCTCGGTGCGGGGCGGACGTGCCCTGTTCGACGCGGCCGCGGCCCGGCCGGTGCCGATCCCGTTCCACGGCGAGCTGGGCTCGCTCAACCCGGTCCTGGTGACCGAGGCCGCCGCGGCCGAGCGGGCGGAGGAGATCGGCTCCGGACTCGCCGGGTCGATGACCCTCGGCGCCGGGCAGTTCTGCGTGAAGCCCGGCCTGGTGCTCGTGCCGTCCGGCGCGGCCGGCGACCGGCTGGTGAAGTCGCTGACGGACGCCGTCAGCGACACCGAGGCCGGGGTGCTGCTCGACCACCGCATGCGGGACAACTTCGTCGCCGGGGTGCGCGAACGCGCCGCCCTGGCGGGCGTGGAGTCCCCGGTGACCCCCGGCGCGGGCGGTGAGCACACGGTCGGCGCGGGCTTCCTCACGGTGCCGGCGAGCGGGCTGGCCGCGCGGGGGGCGCACGACCTGCTGCTGGAGGAGTGCTTCGGGCCGGTGACCGTGGTGGCCCGCTACGAGGACGAGGACGAGGCCGTGGCGGTGCTGTCGCGGCTGCCGGGCAACCTCACGGCCACCGCCCAGTTGTCCTCGGAGGAGGCGGCCGGCGAGGGCCGGGGCGCCCGGATCCTCGCCGAGCTGACCCCGCTGGCCGGGCGTGTGCTGGTGAACGGATGGCCGACCGGGGTCGCGGTGGCGCCCGCGCAGCATCACGGGGGGCCTTACCCCGCGACCACCTCCACTTCCACCTCGGTGGGCGGTACGGCCGCCGAGCGGTGGCTGCGGCCGGTCGTCTACCAGAACGCGCCGGAGGCGCTGCTGCCCAAGGAGCTGCGCGACGACAACCCACTGGGCCTTCCCCGGCGGTTCGACGGGGTGCTGGAGCGGTAGCGCGCCGGAGGGAATCCGGGAGCCCGCGGGCGGCCCCTGGTCGCGTGATTGCCCGCGCCACCGGATCCGCCGCTCCCGGGCCTGCTCTCAGGAACTGCTGAGACAATCGGACGATGGACGTGGATCTCCCCGAACTGCCCTTTCCCCTGCGCACCTACGGCCCCGCCGGGCACTGGTCCTACGAGGACGGCGTACTCGCCGGGTGGGCCGGACCGCGGCAGGATCGGTTCGTCACGCCCACCGGGGAGGCCCTGGACCCCGCCTCCGACGCGCCCCGGCTGCTCGGGGCGCCGGAAGGGGACTTCCAGCTGATCGCCCGGGTCACCGTGGGATTCCGGGCCGGCTTCGACGCGGGAGTGCTCTACGTCCACGTCGGCGAACGGGCCTGGGCCAAGCTCTGCCTGGAGTACTCCCCGGACGTGCCCACCGTCTGCACGGTGGTCACCCGGGGACACTCCGACGACGCCAACTCCTTCACGGTCCAGGGGAGTTCGGTGTGGTTGCGGGTCAGCCGGACCGGCCGGGCCTTCGCCTTCCACGCCTCCCGGGACGGCGAGCGCTGGACCTTCGTCCGGCTCTTCACCCTCGGCGACGAGAAGGAGACCGGCGCCGCCCTGATCGGCTTCATGACCCAGTCGCCGCTGGGGGAGGGCTGCGTGGTCACGTACGACCACATCGTGTTCAGAGCCGCCTGGCCGAGCGACCTGCGGGACGGAAGCTGAGCGCGAACGTCCGCTGCTCACGGTTCGCCGTACGCACCCCGGCCCGGCGCGTCCACGCCGAGAGCGGGGTACGGAACCGGGCGGCGGCCGGCCGCGTCCTCCGCTGCATGATCCATGACCGTGTGAAAGGCACCCGGGTGATCCGCACCGCCCTGCCGGCCGAGGCGGAGAAGATCGCCGCGCTGCACCACCGGGCCCGCTCGACGTACTACCCGGACGGCCTCCCGGACGACGGCATCGACTGGACCGCCGCCTGGCGCGAGGCCGTGGAGCGGCCCGCCGGTCATGTGCTGTGCGTCGTCGAACAGGGCGAGATCACCGCCGTCGCGTCCTTCCGCACCCCGCAGGACGGCCCCGCCGACACGGTGAAGCTGTACCAGTTCCACGTCGACCCCGGCCGCTGGCGGTCCGGCGTCGGCACGGCCCTGCACGCGGCCTGCGTGGAGGAGTGGTGCGCGGACCGCCGGCGCACGGCCGTCCTCGACGTGCACGTGGGCAACCGGCGCGCCCGGGCCTTCTACGCCCGCATGGGCTGGGCCCCCGACCCGGCGAACCCGCCCGCCGAGGGCGACCACCACCTCTGCCTGCGGTACCCGGTGAGCCCCGGGGAATGAAACGCGCTGCTTGAACGTTCACGTACCGGGCGGAGAGAGCCTCCGCGCCCGTACGACCTGGAGAGTGCCGAAGACATGCGCGTCGAGATCTGGAGCGACATCGCCTGCCCCTGGTGCTACGTGGGCAAGGCCCGCTTCGAGAAGGCGCTCGCCGCCTTCCCGCACCGCGACGAGGTCGAGGTGGTGCACCGCTCCTTCGAGCTGGACCCGGGCCGGGCCAAGGGCGACGTGCAGCCGGTGATCACCATGCTGACCAGGAAGTACGGCATGAGCGAGGCGCAGGCCCAGGCCGGTGAGGACAACCTGGGCGCCCAGGCCGCCGCCGAGGGGCTGGACTACCGCACCCGGGACCGCGACCACGGCAACACCTTCGACATGCACCGCCTGCTGCACCTCGCCAAGGAGCACGGCAGGCAGGACGAGCTGATCCAGATCCTGTACCGGGCCAACTTCGCCGAGGAGCGGTCCGTCTTCACCGAGGGGGACGACCGCCTGGTGGAGCTGGCCGTCGAGGCCGGACTGGACGAGGCGGCCGTCCGCGCGGTCCTCGCCGACCCGGACGCGTACGCCGGGGAGGTCCGCGAGGACGAGCGCGAGGCCGCCCGGCTCGGCGCCAACGGCGTGCCCTTCTTCGTCCTCGACCGCGCCTACGGCGTCTCCGGCGCCCAGCCCGCCGAGGTCTTCGCACAGGCGCTGACCCAGGCCTGGGGTGAGCGCTCCCCGCTGACGATCGTCCAGGGCGACGCCGAGGCCTGTGGCCCGGACGGGTGCGCGGTCCCGCCGCGGGACTGAAACCGCAGGTCGGCGCGGTCGTATAAGGCTTACTGAGAGAAGCCACGCAAAAATCCGCAATGGACGGGGGGAGCCCTGGCCCGCACAGTGGGATCATGGAGACCTTCGAGAGCCTCGTCCGTGCCGAGTTCAGCCCGAAGAACACCTACCTGAACACCGCGAGCAGCGGCCTGCTCCCGGCCCGTACCGCCGCCGCCCTGCACGAGGCGGTGGCGATGCGGACCGAGGGCCGGCCCCTGGACCCGCTGTTCGAGGACGTCGAGGCCGCCCGGGCCGCGTTCGCCCGGCTGGCCGGGGTGCCGGTCAGCCGGGTGGCGGCCGGCCCGTCCGTCGCCGCCCAGACCGGACTGATCGCGGCCGCCCTGCCGGCGGGCGCCGAAGTGCTCACCGCCGAGGCCGACTTCACCTCCGTCGTGAACCCCTTCCACGTGCGCGGCGACCTCAAGATGCGCGCCGTGCCGCTGGAGCGGCTCGCCGAGTCCGTCCGCCCCGGCACCGCGCTGGTCGCGGTGAGCGCCGCGCAGTCCGCCGACGGCCGGGTCGCCGACCTGGCCGCCCTGCGCGAGGCGGCCCGTACGCACGGGGCGCGCACCTACGTCGACTTCTCGCAGGCCGCCGGCTGGCTGCCGATGGACGCCGACGCCCACGACTTCACCGTCGCCACCACCTTCAAGTGGCTGCTCGGCCCGCACGGGGCGGCCTTCCTCGTGGTTCCCGAGGACTTCGGCGGGCTGACCCCGCTGCTGGCGAGCTGGGTCGCGGCCGAGCAGCCGTGGGACAGCTGCTACGGCCCGGTGGCCGAACTCGCCCACTCCGCACGCCGGTTCGACGTCAGCCCGGCCCTGTTCACCTACGCCGGGGTGCGCCGCTCGCTCGCGCTGATCGAGGAACTCGGCGTGGCCGCCGTGCACGCCCACGACCTGGCCCTGGCCGACCGCTTCCGGCAGGGGGTCACGGCCCTCGGCCACGAGCCGCTGCCGGCGCCCGGCTCGGCGATCGTCTCCGTGCCCGGACTCGGCGAGCGCAGGCCGCGGTTGAGCCGCGCCCGGACCGGAACGCCATGGCATCGCGCAGCACGGCGAGGACCTTCTTGGCCTTCCTCGGGTTGTCGGCGACGAGCTTGTTGCT
>NZ_JBSGDB010000607.1:0-4675 GCF_053602155.1 Streptomyces sp. NPDC004561 | reverse complement strand
GACGAACCGGCGACGTAGAAGGCGGCGGCACTCGAAGCGACGAGCACCCAGCCGGCGGCGATACGGACGCCGTGGAGGGCGCCGATCCGGGCCGCGGCCAGCAGGCCGGAGCCGGCGGTGAGCAGTATGAGCACCAGGAACAGGCCGATGTTCTGGGCGAGCGCGCCCAGCGCGCCGAACAGGGTGATCACACCGAGCGCGATGAACCAGAAGCCCATGGCCTGACTGGCGAGCAACTGCGGTGGCAGCGCGCCGGAGGCGGCCAGCAGGGTCAGCAGGCCCCAGCTGAGCCAGAAGCTCCCCAGATGCCGTGCATCGCCGTCGCGAGGCCGTCACGAGCGCGGTACGCCCACATGCCGGCCAGGAACTGGGCGAACGGTGCCAGGACGACCGGGGAGGTGAGCGAGTTGTCCCACCACTCGGCCAGGTTGGAGGCGACCGTGAAGGTTGCCGCGCCGAAACCGAACAGACCCAGGATCGACGGCGCCGCCACGGGCGTGAGGACCAGTCGGCTACGAGCCCGCCATGCCTCGTAGCTGTCGGGGTCTTCCATGCCCTGCGGTGTGGGGGGCTGAGCTTGGGAGGACATCGGAACTCCTTCCGGCAGGGAGGGCCAAGCCACGATGGCACTCCGTTGCCCGCTGGGAGTCACCTGGTCCGTGATGCCTGAAACGTCCCCGTATCACCCGGGCGAGCGTCGCACCGGCGGGGGCAGGTGAGGGCCGCTTCGGCCGCGGAATCGCGGGCGCCGATCGGCGCGCACCGCCGTGGAACGGTGCCGGCCACACCGCATCGCGGCGGGCGAGATCTCCGATCAACATCGAAGCGGGCGTTTTACCTCTGTGACTTATGCCTACACAAGGTCCATGACCCGCAAACCTCATCCGCCGTCGAGCGGCCCGGCCTGCCGGATCGCACGGGCGCACCGGGTGGTGGCGGAGCCCCGGCTCGGCGCAGGTCCGGAAGCCGTGGCCGTCGACGCCCCGGCACGCCGCGCCTATGTGGCCTGTTCCCGTGACAACGCGGTCGTCGCCCTGGATGTGGACCGTTGCGCCCCGGTGTGGCGTGCCGACGTGGGCAGGGAACCGATCCCGCTCGTGCTGGACCGGGTGAGCGGACGCCTGTTCACGGCCGATGCCCGTTCGGACACGGTCACCGTCCTCGACGCCGACACCGGCGCGCGGGTCGCACAGCTCCCGGTCGGCCAGGACGCCTACCCGGCGGGGCTCGGACACGACCCGGCGCGGCGGCGGATCTTCTGCGGCAACACCGGGGCGGGCACGATCACCGCCATCGACGCCGATCGCCTCGAAGTGATCGGCACGATTCCCGCCGAGCTCGGCGCGGGCAGCATCGCCGTGGACGGCGAGCGGGGCCGCGGGTACTGCGCGAACTTCATGGCCGGATCGCTGACCGTGTTCGACACGGAGACCCTGCGCCCCTTGCGGCTGATGGCCGTCGGCGAGGGACCGTGCAAGGTCGTCGCCAACCCCACGGCCGATCACTTGTACGTGGCCGGGTCCCTGCACAGCACCGTGTTGCGTCTCTCCCTCGCGACCGGGCGTCCGCTGGACGAACTGCGGGTCGAGCGGGCCCCGGTCGGCATGTGCGTCTCCCCGGACGGCGGCCGGTTGTACGTCTGCAACAGGGGAGCCGGGACCGTCAGCGCCCTGGACGCCTCCAGCGGGGCGGAGACGCACCGGATCATCGTCGGTCACGGGCCCGGTGACTGCCAGATCGACCCGGCGTCCGGGCGGCTGCTGGTCTCCAACGCGGGAAGCGGCACGCTGACCGTGGTGGACGAGCCCTGGCTGCCCGGGCCGGTACGTCCCGAGAGGCATCCGGCGGTCGGCCGCAGGATCCCGGACTTCGCTCTGCCCGACGCCCGGACCGGTCGGGTGCGCACCACGCGGGAGTGGGCGGAGAAGAGGTACGTGATCAACTTCTTCGCGAGCTGGTGAGGCCCGTGCAACGCGGAGGCGCCGGTTCTCGAGGAACTGCGCCGCCGTACCGCCCGGTCCGGGCTGGACATCATCCTGATCAACGTGTGGGAAACACGCCACGCGCGCGACGAGGCGCTCACCTTCGCCGAGGTGTGGAACGTGGAGGGCCCGATCCTGCTCGACGAGACCGGCGACTACGCCGCCGCGCTCGGCATCACCGGCGTCCCCACGAACGTACTGGTCGACGCGCGGGGAATCGTCCTCGCGGTCGGTGCCGTGACTCCGGCCGACCTGGATCGGTCCGTCGCCGAACTGCTGGCGGACCCCCCGTCATGAGGCGTCGTCAGGCCGTTTCCCGCTCCGGTTCCCCGGCGGGTCCTCGAACCGCACCCGGATCTTCTGGAAGCCCTTGAACGCCTCGGTGGCGGCGTACGACCGGTAGGCGCGACGGTCCCCCGCGCTGAGCACCACATGGTCCGTGAAGGGCGTCAGCAGGCTTCGCGGCCACAGCCTCAGGAGCCGTACGGATCCGACCTCGGCCGCGGTGAGGAAGATGAGTGCCCCCACGTACAGCCAGGCGATCAGCCCGAGGACGATGCCGAACAGGCCGTAGGTGGCCGTGGCCCCGCGCAGGACGTGGCTGACGTAGTAGGTGCCCACCCACTGAAGCCCCTGCCAGGCGCAGGCAGCGCCCAGCGAGACGCCGACGAGCCCGCGCCAGTGGAGGTGCCGATGAGTCAGCAGACGGTAACTCACAAGCAGCAAAGCGGTGTTGAGACAAATGGAAGCCACCGTGGCGGCGATCCAGGTCCCGCCCCGCAGCCGCGAGCCGAACACGTACGTCTGTGAGGACGCCACCGACAGCAGGGTGAACGCGCACAGCCCGAGTGCCAGGATCACCAGGAACAGCAGTCCTTTGAGCCGTGAACGGAACGGGTCCGCCCGGGCGTGCCGCGGGACCGCCCAGATCTTGTTGAGGGCGTACTGAGCGGCCTGGGCCACACCGAGTGAGCCGTAGAGACTGCCCGCGATGCCCACGGCGAGCGCGGCTCCGCTGCCGTGGAAGGAGTGGATGTTGCCGACGATCTGGTCACCGATGACGGGGAACTTGCTCAGCGCCGAGTCCAGGACGCGCTGGCGCAGCGTGGGATCGTCGCTGAGGAAGGTGCTCAGGACGGCGACGAGGATGAGGAGCAGCGGGAACAGGGAGAGGAAGCCGTAGTAGGTGAGGACGGCCGCGAGGTACATGGCCTGGTCGTCGTAGAACTTGTACACGACGGCGAGCGGCAGGCCCACCCAGCGGTGGCGCCTCTGATAGCTGTCGAAGCGCTCGTGGAGCGTCACGGCACACGCCTGCGCCGGATGGCCGCCGTGGGTGCGGTGACGGCAGCGGAGCGCCGGGGCCGGGCGGGGATCATGGTTCCTCCCGGGAGGCGAGACGTTCGTTGTGCCAGGCGATGGCGCGCCTGATCTCCGGCGCGTGCAGACCGGTCCGGCAGCCGAGCTCCACGAGGGTGAGGACGGGCGGGCCGCTGGTCAGCGCGCGAGTGATCTTCGTCGCCCAGAGCTCCTCGGCGATGAACGGGCGGCGCCGGTAGATCTCCCGCAGGACCTCGAAGTGGGCCTGTCCGCACGCCGTGATGAGCCGGAGACCGTCGAACCAGCCGGCGCGGGGGCCGGCGGAGGACGAGTCGGGCACGTATCCGCACACCGCCTCGCTCTCCGCGAAGGTGGCACCGCACAGGTCGCACAGCTCCAGACGGAGCTGCTCCGGCTCCCGCCCGGTTCTCTTCTTGTTCCGCTTCCATGCCCTCATCGTGTCTCGCCACCGCTTGCGCTCGGGGCGGGCTCGGCGGATCCGCCGCGAACCGGGAGCTCTCGCCAGTTCCTGTGTGATCGTGGAGTGCCAGCCGTGGATGCCGTCGCGCCTGGCTTCCGGGTACAGCGGGTCGCGGGTGGCAGCCGGGAGTAACCGGCCGGTCGCGAGCTGGGCGGCGCGCCGCGTACGGTGTCCGGAGTCTCCCTTCGCTCCGGCCCTGAAACGGGCAGGCACGATCTTCACCCGAGCGGCGGGCGGCGCCGCCTTCGCGGGCCGCCGAAGAAGGCCGGAGGACCGGTCGCCGGCGCCGGCCCGTATCCGTCGCTTCGGACCCAGCCCTACCGGCCACGCGTTCGAGTCGGATCGCGGGGCTGATGTGGTGTTTCAGGAGACTCACCTTCCGCTTCCGCTGAGAGTGCCGTCTGGATGCCGTACCGGAGTGCCCTCGGCGACGGCCGGCATGCGACCCGGCAGCGCCGGGACGGAAGCCGCGGCGGCGCCTCAGCGTGGTGCGGACATGTGCTGGGTGCCGATGACCGACAGCAGCCGCAGGGCCTCCTCGGACGGCGAGCCGGGCACGGCGGTGTAGATCACGACCTGCTGGTCCCGGTCGGTCAGGTCGAGGGCGTCGCAGTTGACGGTGACCGGCCCGACGAGCGGATGCCGGAAGGTCTTGCGGAGGGTGGGTTCGGTGTCCACGTCGTGGGACGCCCAGAGCCGGGAGAACTCCTCGCTGCCGGAACGGAGTTCGCGGACGAGCGCGGTCACCTCGGGGTCGTCGGGGTAGCGGGCGGCGGGCTGACCGAGACCGGCATCACCTTCGACCTGGCCCTGTGCTCCACCGCGACCCGGACCCGCGAGACCTGGAAGCTCGCCGTCCACGAACTGGCGGTACGGCCCACCCCCGTTGCCC
>NZ_JBSGDB010000606.1:0-4689 GCF_053602155.1 Streptomyces sp. NPDC004561 | reverse complement strand
TCACGCATCCCCGCCTGTCCGGCACCTGCGCGCGCCTCCGCCCCGGGCCCGGGGCGGAGGCGCGCGCAGGTGCCGGACAGGCGGGGATGCGTGAGTCTGTAAGGGTGTTCGGTGTTCCACCCGGACGGATCCCGGCGGCCTACGCAGCCTCGGGCCGCCGGGCGATACACGTGACGCTGGTGGCCGCGGCCGGTTTCTACCTCTTCCGCTACGGCCTCGGCTCACCTGTGGCCGCGACCTACGCCCTGTTCGCGGCCGTGGCGCTGGGCGGCCTGTCCAGGATCCCGGGCACCGGGCGGCAGCGCGCCACGGTGGTGCTGAGCCTGCTGCCGGTGGGCTGGCTGCTGGTGATCGTCGGCACCTTCCTGTCGGTACGGACCTGGAGCGCCGTGGCCGGCATGCTGGTGGTCGGCTTCGCGCTGGCGTTCTCCGCCGTGGGCGGCCCGCGCCCGGCCGGGGCGGCGCCGGGCCTGCAGCTCCTCTACATCCTGCCGTCGTTCCCGCCGTACGACCCCGGCTCGCTCGACGCCCGGCTGATCGGGACGACCACCGGGATGGTCCTGCTCGCCGCCGCCGACGCGCTGATCCTTCCCGAGCCCACCCCGCTGCCGTACCGGGAGCGGGCCGCCCGGGCCGCGACGGCCGCGGCGCACCACGCGACGCTCCTCACCGAGCCTCCGTACGCCCTGACCGACGCGGACGTCCGGGCGGCCGTCGACGCCGGGCGGAGGCTGCGCGCACGGGCCGTGCCGGAGGCGGACCGGCCGGCGGGGCCGGGGGTGCGGGACCGCGCCCTCGCCCACACCGGCCTGGCCGCCCGCACCCTGCTCGGCCGGCTGACGCGGCTGCCGGTCACACCGGGCGACCAGCCGGGCACCGAGGTGTCCGCCGTGCTGCGGGCGGTGGCCCGACTGGCCATGGCGTCGGCTACCTGTCTGAGGACGGGGACGCCACCCGTGGCGCGGTACGACGCCCTGGTCGCCGCACGCGCGTCGCTGTCCGCCCTGTCCGAGGGCCGCGTCCCCGCGGGGACGGCCGCCGCCGACGGGGCCGCCGGCGGGCCGGGCTTCCCGCCGTCCGAACTGCGCCGGCACGCGGCCGTGCTGGAGCTCTCCGACGCCGCTCTGGCCATGGGCTCGGCGGCCGATCTCGCGGTGCACGGCCGGCGGGCCTCGACAGGGGTGCCGCCGGGCCGCTTCTGGTACACGGCGACCCGGGTCCCGGGCCTGGTCCGGCAGTGGTCACGCGGCGACGCCGGGCGCCGGTCGGTGTTCTTCTGGTACGCCACGGTCTCGGCCCCGGGGCTGTGGTGGCACCGGTTGCGCGGCCATGCCGAGCGCCGGTCGGTGTTCTTCCAGAACGCGGTGCGCCTGGCCCTGGCCCTGACCGCGGCCCGGCTCGTGGCCGGCGTGGACACGCTGCCCCATGGGTTCTGGGCCACGCTGGCGACGCTCACCCTCACCCGGACCACCATGGACGAGACCTGGAGCACCGTCCGCCGGGCGCTCACGGGCACCCTCGTGGGGGCCCTGGTGACCGCCGGGATGCTGGCCACGGTGGGCACCGACACCGCGGTCTACGCCGTCGTACTGCCGCTCTTCATGCTGGTCACCTTCACGGTGGGACCGGTCAAGGGCGTCGGCTGGGCGCAGGGCCTGTTCACGGTGCTCGTGGCCCTGGTCTTCGCCCAGCTGGCGCCGCCGACCTGGCAGCTGGCGGAGGTGCGGATGCTGGACGTGCTGGTCGGCAGCGCGATCGGCGCGGTGTTCGGCCTGCTGGCCTGGCCCCGCGGCGCCCATGACGAGCTGCGCTTCGCGGCGGCCGAGCTGCTGCGCAGGGCGGCCGAGATCGTCGTGGCGACCAGTGCCTCGGTGGCCGGGGAGGGATCGGTGCCCGCGCCGTCGAGTGCGCCGCGCCACGGCTCGCTGCGGCACGCGGTCATCCTCGCGGAGTCCGCGTATGTGCAGTTCCAGAGTGAGCCGACGCCGTTCGGCGGCCGACGGGGCGGGGTGACGCTGCCGGACGTGGACTGGCAGGCGACGCTGATGACCGGTCACCACACCCTGTGGGGCTCGAACCGGCTGCTGGAGCCGCCGCGCACGGGGCTGGGCCCGGCGGCGGCCGAGTCGGTCGGCGTGCTGGGGGACCGGGTGGCCGGGCGGATGCTGCTGGTCTCGGCGGCGCTGGACCCGGGCGGCGACACCCCGGCCGCCTCGGTTCCCGTGATCGCCCCGGCCCCGGCGGGCCTCGTCGCCGAGCCGGCCGGCGCCCCGCGGCAGTACTACGCGACCGTGTTCTGGCTGGAATCCCTCATGACCGACCTGGCACGGATCGCGCGCGGCGGTCCCGGCCCGGTACCCGAATGAGCCGCCGCGGCGCGCGGTTACCGCCCCTTCGAGGCCGGCAGGGGGCACCGTACTCGCCTGGTGCACGGAGGGCGGGGTAGTAGTGGAGTGACGGCCGGGGCGTCGACGCGAGCACGGCAGGGATCTCGTCCGGGCCGGCCGGGACGGGGGACCAACTTCAGACACGGTGACCGCCACGGCGCGTCCCCTGGCTACCGAACGCTCCGTGCCGCACCGTGGACGGTCCGCCGACCTGCGAGAAGTCCGACGCATCCGCCCGCCGTGCCGGGGCGGGCGCGGCGGTCGGGGCCGGTGGCTGGAAGGAGCGAGAGGGATGAGCCGAGGCGAGCAGCACCCGCGGCAGGCGGATCCTCCCGATGAGCGGGTGTCGGCCCCGACCGGGCTGATGGATCTGCTGGGCGTCGCCGCGGTGCTGCTGCAGGCCGACGGCCGGATCGACATGTGGAGCCCGCAGGCCGAGGAGCTGTTCGGCTACGCCCGCGGTGAGGCGGTCGGGCAGTACGCGGCTCCGCTGCTCCTGCGCCCGGAGCACCAGGAGGCCGCGATCGGGCTCTTCGCCGAGGTGATGGAGACCGGCCGGGGCTGGGCGGGCGCGTTCCCCGTCCGGCACAAGGACGGCAGCACCCGGCTGGTGGAGTTCCGCAACATGCGGCTGACGGACAACCTCGGCGACCACTACGCGCTCGGACTTGCCACCGACCGGTCCACCCTGCGCCGGATGGAGCGCAACGTGGCCCTGTCCACCCGGCTCGTCGCCCAGGCCCCGATCGGTCTGTCCGTCCTGGACACCGAGCTGCGGTACGTGGTCGTCAACCCCGCCCTGGCGGCGATGCACGGCGTCGCCGAGGCCGACCACGTCGGCCGGCACTTCCGCGAGATCCTCCCCGGCGCGACGTTCCTGTCCGCGGAGGCCAAGATGCGGAAGGTCCTGGCGTCCGGCGTCCCCCTGGTGGACCAGCAGGTCGTGGGCCGTACCCCCGCCGACCCGGACAACGACCGCGCCTGGATGGTGTCGTGCTACCGGCTGGAGGACCACCACGGGCACGCGCTGGGCATCGCCATGGTGGTGGTGGACGTCACCGACCGGTACCGGGCGGCCCGGGAGGCCGACCGGGCCCAGCAGCGGCTGCGCCTGATGGCCAAGGGGTCGGCGCGCATCGGCACCACCCTGGAGGTGGAGCGGACCGCCCAGGAACTGGCCGACGTCCTGGTGCCCGACGTGGCCGACATGGTCGCGGTGGACCTCCTCGACTCCGTGCTGCGGACGGGCCGTACGGACGTCGGCGAGGGTCCGGCGCTGTTCCGCGCCCTCGCGGTGAAGACCGCCTACTCCACCGACGCCGCGCAGGCGCTCGTCCCGCCGGGCCGCCTCACCACCTACCACGCCGACCATCCGGCGGCGCACTGCATCCGCACCCGCGACCCGCTGCTGATGACCCATCTGGACAGCGGCGGCATCGACCGCATCGCCGCGGACTCCGAGGCCGCCCAGCTGCTCGCCGGGGCCGGCGTCCACAGCGACATGGCCATCCCGCTCATCGCCCGTGAACAGATCATCGGCGTCATGGGACTGGCCCGCGCCCGCAACCCGGTCCCCTTCGACAAGGACGACCTCGCCCTCGCCTGCGAACTCGCCTCGCGCGCCGCGCTGAGCATAGACAACGCCGTCATGCACCATCACATCCGCAGCGCCGCCGAGACCCTCCAGCGCAGCCTGCTCCCGCGGCTCTCGCCCCGCCATCCCGGCCTCGAGGTCGCCGCCCGGTACCGGCCCGCGCAGGCGTTCAGCGAGGTCGGCGGCGACTGGTACGACGTCATCCCGATCGACGGCGACCGCACCGCACTCACGGTCGGCGACGTCATGGGCAGCGGGATCCCGGCCGCCACCGCCATGGGCCGCCTGCGCACCGCCACCTCCACGCTCGCCGACCTGGACCTCGACCCCGCGCGCGTCCTCACCCACCTCGACCGGATCACGCATGGTCTGGACCCCTACATCGCCACCTGCGTCTTCGCGGTCCACGATCCCCACCGCAACCGGCTGCAGGTGGCCTCCGCGGGCCATCTGCCCCCCGTGCTGATCCGGGCCGGCCGGCCGCCCGAGCTGCTCGACCTCCCCACCGGCACCCCGCTGGGCGTCGGCGGGGTCCCCTTCGAGACCACCACCCTCGACCTGAGCCCCGGGGATCAACTGGTGCTCTACACCGACGGACTGGTCGAGACCCACAACGACCGACGAGCCGAAGCAGACCAAGGACGTGAACGTGGCCCTCGTGCCGCTGGGCATGCCGCTGCTGGCGGGGCCCGGTGCCATCGTGTCCGT
>NZ_JBSGDB010000605.1:0-4718 GCF_053602155.1 Streptomyces sp. NPDC004561 | reverse complement strand
GTTTCTCCTCCTCGATCAGCGCGACCTTCACAGGCGCCGTGATGCCGACGCTCTGGTCGCCGGTCGGGCCGCTGAGGGCGCTGCTGCCGCCCATCACGCTGCCGGGCGGGGACGAGGCACGGATGGGCGACGTACCCGCGCTCGGACAGCACACCGAGGCGCTGCTGCGTGCCGTGGGAATGACGGACGACCTGATCGCAGCGATGCGCCGGGACGGCGTGGTGGCCTGAGCGCGGGCCCTGGAGGGGTCCAGGACCGCCGGCTCACTCGGTGAGCGCTCGGTGAGCGCTCAGTGGCCGCCGAACAGCGAGCGGCGCAGCCGGCGCAGCGGCGCGAAGAGGGAGACACGGCTGACCCGCGCACCCCAGTCGCTGCGCTCGCGCCTGGTGTCACGCGCCGTCAGCTCCCGCATCAGCGAGGTCGCCTCGATCGTCTCGCGCTGCGGTATGGCGGGACCCGCCAGCACCGACAGATGGCGGTCGAGGCGCGAACTGGTCGCGCTGCTTCCGCAGGTGATCGCAGGGACCCTGGCCCTGCTGCGTGTTATCTGCTCCATGTCACTCCCCACCCGTACGAGTCCACCCGGCCCGGGCAGGGTAACCCTATCGCCCCAGCGGGGCACGCGTGTATCTCGGCCACAGGATTCACCTTCCCTGCAAGGGGGTTGACCATCCCTCGTTGACTACTCTCCGAATCCGACCGATTTCAGGGTGAGTTGGACAATGGGCTGACCGGTGGGCTGGACTGAGCCCCCGTCAGGCTCGACGGTTACGGCGAGTGACGTCGAGGAGGTGTCGAGACCCCTCGCGACCAAGGGCGTGTCGCCCGTGAAGAGCCCGAGGGAGCGCGGTTGCACACGGGGGCGCATCAGCCAGAGCTGGTGTACGCGCCCGCCGGACGGAACGCCGTATCCGCTGAGCGTGACGACGGCCTCCCGCTCGGATGCGGAAGCGATCACTCCCATTCCCCGGCCCCGGGCGTCCGCGCTGCTCGTGGCGCGGGCGTCGGGAGCGGACAGAACGTGGGCGATCTCACGTGCCCGGGTCTGCGCGGCGTCGAGCCGGTCCTGGGTGCGGTGCGCCTGGACGGCGAAGAGGGAGGCGACCACGAGGGCCGCCGCCGCGGTGGCCGTGGCGAACGGTACGAAGAGGGGGCGCGTCCGGGGCGTACGGGTGCGGCCCGGCGGAGGCTGGGTGCCCCAGACGTGCGGCGGCAGCTGGGGCGCGCGCTCCTGGACCGGGGCGTGCTCCTGCGGGGTGGCGCGCACGGCGGCCAGCACCCGGTCGCGCAGGGCGGCCGGCGCGGGGGCGGCCGTGGACCAGGCGAGGCGCACCGCGTCCTCGGCCAGCTCCCGCACCTCGGCGGCACAGCGGCCGCAGCCCCGCAGATGCTTCTCGAAGCGGCGCCGCTCGGCGGGGTCGAGGGCGTCGAGCGCGTAGGGGGCGGCGAGGGAGTGCGGATCCTCGCCGCCCAGCAGGCGGCCGATGAGGCTCACGCGGCACCTCCCAGGCACTCGCGCAGCCGGGTGAGCCCGTCACGCATCCGCGTCTTGACCGTGCCGAGCGGCAGCGACAGCCGCTCGGCCACCTCACGGTAGGTGTAGCCGTCGTAGTAGGCGAGGGTGACGGACTGGCGCTGCAGGGCGGTGAGCCGGTTCAGGCAGCGGCGCACCCACTCGCGTTCGAGCCCGGCCTCGACCTCCTCGGCCACCTGGTCGAAGGCGGGTTCCCCGGCCCGCAGGGCCTCCCGCTGCTCGCGTTCGCCGGCCGCGCGGGCGCTGCGCACCCGGTCGACGGCCCGCCGGTGGGCGAGGGTGAGGATCCAGGACAGGGCGCTGCCCCGGCCGGGGTCGAACCGGGCGGCGGAGCGCCACAGTTCGAGCAGCACCTCCTGGGCGACCTCCTCGGACTGGGCGGGGTCGCGCACCACCCGCCGGACGAGCCCGTAGACCGGTCCGGACACCAGGCCGTACAGGTCCTCGAAAGCCCTCTGGTCACCGTCCGCCACGAGCACCAGCAACTCCTCGGCCGCCATGCCGGCCCCCTCTCCGTGGCCGCAGCCGGCCCTTCTTCGCGCACCGCGCATCCGCACCGAGACACACCTCCCGACGGTGTTACGGATCAGCGGACGGAAAACGCGGGTCGGGACCGCGGAAAAAGATTTCCCGCCTCCGACCAATCCGGCCGGGCGGACGGCTCCGAATGCCCCGGCGTCAGGCAAGTTGGCACGGAGGACGGACGGCATGACACCTCTCATCTCCAGGAGCGGCCCAGGGCGCAAGGGCCTGGTCACGCTCATCTGTGGTGCGCTGGCCGCCGGAGGGCTCACAGCCGCCGGCGTCGCCACCCTGGCCCCCGGGGCGGCCTCCGCCTCCTCCCACCGGGAGGCCCCGCTGATCTCGGGGACCCCGCAGTACGACAACACGGACCTGTACGCGTTCGTCAGCCCGGACAAGCCCGACACGACGACGATCGTGGCGAACTGGATCCCGTTCGAGGAGCCGGCGGGCGGCCCGAACTTCTACACGTTCGCGGACGACGCCCAGTACGACATCCACGTCGACAACAACGGCGACGCGCAGGACGAGTTGGTGTTCCGCTACACCTTCAAGACCCACACGAAGAACGGGAACACGTTCCTCTACAACACCGGTCCGGTCACCAGCCTGGACGACCCGGACCTCAACATCACCCAGACGTACGACATCGATCTGATACGGCTGAAGAAGCAGCACGAGGTGTCGGACACCAAGCTCGCGGACAACGTGCCGGTGGCGCCGTCGGACGTCGGCAAGGCGTCCATGCCGGACTACGGCAAGCTGCGCTCCCAGGCCGTGTACCGCACGGCCGGGGGCGCCACGACCTTCGCGGGGCAGGCGGACGACCCGTTCTTCGCGGACCTGCGCGTCTTCGACCTGCTGTACGGCGGGAACCTCTCCGAGGTCGGCCGGGACACGCTGAAGGGCTACAACGTCAACACCGTCGCCCTTCAGGTGCCCAACGACCTGATCCGCGAGTCCGCCAAGCAGCCGGTCGTCGGCATCTGGTCCACCACCCAGCGCCGCAACGCGCAGGGCTACTTCAGCCAGGTCTCCCGGCTCGGCAATCCGCTGGTCAACGAGGTCGTCAACCCGCAGAAGGACAAGGACCGGTTCAACGCCTCGCAGCCCGCGTACGACGCGCAGTTCCTGAAGAACGTCACCGACCCCGAGCTGCCGAAGCTCATCGAGTCGATCTACAAGATCAAGGCGCCCGCCACACCGCGCAACGACCTGGTCGACGTCTTCCTCAAGGGCGTCAAGGGCCTCAACCAGCCGCCGGGCGTGCGCCCGGCGGAGGAGCTGCGCCTGAACACCTCCATCAAGCCGAGCGCGCACCCCAAGCGGCTGGGTGTGCTGGACGGCGACAACGCAGGCTTCCCGAACGGGCGCCGGCTCGCCGACGACGTGATCGACGAGGCGCTGCAGGTCATGGAGGGCGAGCTGGTCGGGTCCAAGAACGACCTGGGCGACGCGGTCGACAAGAACGACAAGGGCTTCGAGAAGTCCTTCCCGTACGTCGCCGAGCCCAACTCCGGTTCACGCGGGCCGCTCGCCAAGGGGACGACCGCAGGCACGGACGTGCGCAGCCAGCTGGGAGACGCCCTGCAGCCCGCGGGTTCCTCCGGCGGCTCCGGCAACACCACTCTGATCGCCGCCTCGGCGGCCTCCGGCGCGGCCGGGATCCTGCTGATCGGCACCGCCCTCGCGTGGTGGCGCCGGCGCATCCGGCGTCCGTACTGACGCCTGTACCCCACCCAGACCGGCGCGGCCCGTATCCCACTCCCCCACGGCGGGCCGCGCCTTCCCCTTTGAACCACCATCAGGCGAGCGAGGAGAGGGCATGTCCCCGCGTAGGAACGACGACGAGACCGGCGAGCGGCAGGTGAGCAGCGGCCGCGACAAGACCCCGGCGCCCGCCGCGCCCGAGGACGCGCCCAGGAAGCCGCAAGCCCTGTCCGGGGAGGCACCTGGCGCCGGGGACGAGGCCGGGGAGGCACCCGGCGCCGAGGACGTGTCCGGGGAGGCTCCCGACGTCGGGGACCCGTCCGGGGAAGCGTCCGGCGGCGTCGGAGGCCTGTCCGGGAAAGCACCCAGCCCGGCGGACATGTCCGAGGAAGCACCCGGCGCCAAGGACCCGTCCCGGGAGGCACCCGCCTCCGAAGGGCCGCCCGAGGAAGCACCCGGAGTCGGGGACCTGGCCGGACGGGCACCCTGCGTTGGGGACCCGTCCCGGGAGGCACCCGTCTCCGAAGACCCGCCGAAGGAAGCATCCGGCGACGCGGACCTGTCCGGGGAAGCATCCGGCGTCGCGGACCTGTCCGGGGAAGCATCCGGCGACGCGGACCTGTCCAGGGAAGCATCCGGCTACGAGGACCCGTCCCAGGGGGCATCCGCCTCCGACAACCCACCCGGGCAAGCACCCGGCATCGGAGACCTGTCCGGACGGGCGCCCGGCGCCAAGGGCCCATCCCCGGAGGCACCCGCCTCCGACAACCCACCCGAAGAAGCACCCGGCACCGGAGACCCCTCCAGGAAAGCACCCAGCCCCGAGGACGCGTCCGAGGACGCACCCGGCGTCGGAGACCGGTCCGGGAAAGCATCCGGCGCGATGCTCTACGCCGACGGCCTGATCGAGGGCCGGGTCGGCACGGACGGCGAACGGCTCGGCCAGGACGGC
>NZ_JBSGDB010000604.1:0-4744 GCF_053602155.1 Streptomyces sp. NPDC004561 | reverse complement strand
AGCCTCAGGCGATCAACCCGCCTGGTTGTCGACCGGAACCCAAACGCCGGGACGAGACAGATCTACCAACGGATTACTGGCGCAGAACACTAGTGCTGCGACCGACCCCGGCGGGATGCCGGCGGGGCCGACGCTGACCTGCCGCTAGCGTCGCTCCAGCAGGTCCAGGGCCGTCTCCCAGGGGAACTCCGGGCGCCGTCCGCCGGGCAGTGGTTCGCCGGAGTACGGGTCGCCGAAGCGGACGCCCATCCCGCGCAGCCTGGTCAGGCTGTCCCGGTAGGCGGGGTGGGCGGCCAGCGCGCCGGCCACGCAGGGCAGGACGGCGATCGGCACGCCGAGGCCCGCGGCCTCGCACAGGGTGCCGAGGGCGAGCGTGTCGGCGATGCCCGCGGCCCACTTGTTGACGGTGTTGAAGGTGGCGGGCGCGACCACCACCGCGTCCGGCGGCGGGAACGGCCGGGGGTCGGCCGGGGTGCGCCATGCCGACCGGATCGGACGGCCGGTCTGCGCCTCGACGGCGGCGATGTCGAAGAAGCCGCCCGTCGCGACCGGCGTGGCGATGACACCGACCTCGAAGGCCCGCTCCTGAGCGGCCGTGATCAGCTTGCTGACACCGGCGGCGACGCCGGCCGCGCAGACGACTACGTAGAGGAAGGGCTTGTCCCGGGTCATCCGGGAACCCTACTGAAGCGGGAAGGTCTCCCCTCGCTCGGCCTCGGGGCGGGGACCGCGGATTCGGCGCTGCCGCTCCTCGATGGGCACGTCGTTGATGCTGGCCTCGCGCCGGGTCATCAGGCCGTGCTCGTCGAACTCCCAGAGTTCGTTGCCGTAGGAGCGCCACCACTGGCCGCCGGTGTCGCGGGACTCGTACTGGAAGCGGACGGCGATGCGGTTGCCGTCGAAGGCCCACAGGTCCTTGCGCAGCGCGTACTCCAGCTCCCGCGCCCACTTGCCGGTCAAAAACTCGACGATCCCCGCGCGGCCGGTGACGAAGGTGTCGCGGTTGCGCCACACCGAGTCCTCGGAGTAGGCGAGCGCCACCCGGTGCGGGTCGCGGGTGTTCCAGGCGTCCTCGGCGGCCTGGACCTTCTGCGCGGCGGTCTCGCGGGTGAACGGCGGCAGGGGCGGACGGTCGGCCATGGCTTCTCCCAAGCTCGTGCCACAAAGGAGAACGAGCGTTCTCCGGATGGCTGCTACCGTAGGAGAACGCTCGTTCTCACGTCAAGGAGTGGTGGTGTCGCAGGTGGACGGCGCGATAGCCCGGGACAAGGCGCTCGACGCCGCCGAGGAGCTGTTCTACGCCCGCGGGGTGCAGTCCGTGGGCATGGACGAACTGCGCGGCGCGTCCGGCGTCTCGCTCAAGCGCCTCTACCAGCTCTTCCCCGCCAAGGAACAGATCGTCGCGGCCTATCTGGCACGACGGGACGAGCGCTGGCGCCGGCGGCTGGCCGAGCACGTCGAGCGGCAGCGGGACCCGCGGGAGCGGATCCCGGCCGTGTTCGACTGGCTGGAGGGGTGGTTCGGCGAGGACGGCTTCCGCGGGTGCGCCTGGCTCAACGCCTACGGCGAACTGGGCGCCACCTCGGCGCTGGTGACCCAGCAGGTGCGCGCCCACAAGGAGGGGTTCCGGGGCTACCTCGCCTCGCTCGTGGCCGATGCCGGACTGCCCGCCGCGCTGACCGGTCCGCTGTTCCTGCTGGCCGAGGGGGCCATGGTCACGGCGGGCGTCGACGGCGGTACGCGGCCGGCGGCCGAGGCCCGCGAGGCGGCGCGGGTGCTGATGGCGGCCGCCGCCCCGGACCGGCTCAGCCCGCCGCCTCCGGCTGCGTCTCCGGCTGCGTCTCCGACACGCTGATCGCGCTCACCGGGCAGGCCCGGGCCGCCTCGCGGACCATCGGGTCGCCCGCGCCGTCCTCCCGCCCGGGGAGCAGCATGCTGTAGCCGTCGTCGTCCTGGGTGAAGACGCCCGGCGCGGCCAGCGCGCACTGCCCCGCGCCGATGCAGCGGTCCCTGTCGATCTCGATGTGCATGAGCAGAGCCTCTTACCAGGTCACGGGGAGTTCCAGCATCCCCTGGATCGTGTCGCCGGGTTTGAACGGGATCTCCTCGGCGGGGGCGGCAAGGCGCAGTCCCGGCAGCCGCGTGAGCAGGGCGCCGAGGGCGATCTCCAGTTCCGCGCGGGCCAGGTTCTGGCCCAGGCACTGGTGGATGCCGAAGCCGAACGCCACGTGATGGCGGGTGGGACGGTGGAAGTCCAGGTCGTCGGGTTCCGCGTACTGGGACGGGTCACGGTTGATCACGGACGTGGAGAAGAACACGCCCTCCCCGGCCGCGATGGTGGTCCCCGCGACCTCGATGTCCTCCAGCGCCACCCGCACCAGGCCGTCCGCGATGGACAGCATCCGCATCAACTCCTCGACGGCGGCGGGCAGCAGCGCCGGGTCGGCGCGCAACTCGGCCAGCCGGTCGGGGTGCCGCAGCAGCGTGTAGGTGCCCAGGGAGATCATGTTGGCGGTGGTCTCGTGGCCCGCGACCAGCAGGATGACGGCCAGGGAGACGACTTCGGCGCGCTCCATCGTGCCCTGGCGCAGCCGCTCGTGGACCAGGTCGTCGAGGACGCCGTCGCCGGGGCCGGGCTCCTTCGCCTTCTCGTCGATGAGCCCGCCGAGGTACTCCTCCAGCCGGTCGCGGGCCCGCTGGGTGTCGGCGGCCGTCGGACCGCGCAGCAGCCTGCGGGACTGCTCCTCGAAGAACTCGTGGTCGGCGTACGGCACGCCGAGCAGGCCGCAGATCACCATCGACGGCACGGGCAGCGCGAAGGCGGAGACCAGTTCGGCGGGCGGGCCCTGCTCGGCCATCCGGTCCAGCAGCCCGTCCACGATCCGCTGGATGGTGGGCCGCAGCCCGGTCGCGCGCTTGACGGTGAACGACGGGATCATCATCCGCCGCTGCCGCTGGTGCTCGGGGTCGTCCACCCCGAGCAGGGACACCCGGCGGTCGCGCACGCCCGCGAAGCGCGCCGTCGGCACCGGGAAGCCGGGACGGCGGCGGTCGGAGGAGAGGCGGGGGTCGGCGAGCAGCGCGCGGGCGGTGGCGTGGCCGGTGACCAGCCAGACCTCGCGGCCGTCGTACAGGGTGACGCGGGACAGGGCTCGCCCGTCGCGCAGCGGGTCGTATCCGGTGGGCGGGTGGTAGGGGCAGGTGCGGTCCTGGGGGAAGGCGACGGGGTCGGCCGGGGTCGCCGGGCCGGTGATGTCCGTCAGTTCCGTCATGGAAAGACCTCGCAGACGAAGAGGTGCGTCGTGCCGATCTTCATTAGATGCCCCAGGCATCTATGGGTCGACGGCAAGTTCGGCCACTTCAATGTTCCGCCCGATCTGGCCGAAGTGCACAGGTCACAGGAGCCGGAACCGGCCAGAGACGCCCGTTCGGCCGACGTCACGGCCCGGTGTAATCACCCGTTCGGTGGACAGGGAGCACGGTACGGATCATTCAAGCGGCCACCGGTGTTGAAGCACGGTGGCGGACAGCCGTTGGACCGACGAAGGGGACGGATCCCATGCCTCTTGAGGGCGAGTACGAGCCCAGCACGGCGCAGTGGGTGCGTGAGCAGGTCGAACTGTACGAGAGCTCCGGCGGGACGAAGGGGACCACCCTGCGCGACACCGGGCTGCCGGTCATCATCCTGACCAGCCGGGGCGCGAAGAGCGGGAAGATCCGCAAGACGCCGCTGATGCGGGTGGAGCACGAGGGCCGGTACGCGGTGGTCGCGTCCCAGGGCGGCGCCCCGAAGCATCCGGTCTGGTACTTCAACGTCACGTCGGATCCGCGTGTCGAGCTGCAGGACGGTCCGGTCAGGCGGGACATGCGGGCCCGTGAGGTCACGGGGGCGGAGAAGGCCGAGTGGTGGGAGCGGGCGGTATCCGCGTATCCGCCCTACGCCGAGTACCAGGAGAAGACGTCCCGGGAGATCCCGGTCTTCGTCCTGGAACCGACCGATCCGAACTGAGCGCTCCACGGCCTGCACCACCGACCGGCCAACGGCCGGCCCCGGGCCCGAACACCGGCGGGGGCCCGGCTCGATCCGGCCTTTGCTCCCAGCCGGAGTCCGGCTCGATCCGGCCGTTGATCCCGGCCGGGCCCCGGCTCGATCCGGCTCTGCCACCGGGCCCACCGTCAGGGCGCGTTGGAATCGGGGCGGGGTGTGGTGTGTTTCGGAAAAAAGTGGGGCGGGGAGGTGTGAAGCCCGCTTCGGGTGGGCACTCGTGCGTCAGGTCCCGCCGCGTTCCCCCGTCGCGGCGGGGCTTTTTCCTGCCTCGCCCGCCGGGCGGTCGGTCACGTCGAGGAAGATCTGGCCGGCGCTGGGGAACATGTCGGCGAGGGACTGCTTGATGCGGACGGCGACCTCCTCCACGCGCTCGCTGTCCAGGCCCGGCGCCAGATCGATCCGGGCGGCCACCAGCGTGGAGTCGAGCCCCAGCTTCATCGTGAACAGCGCCTCCACGCTGTCGATCTCCGGCTGCGCCCGCAGCAGCGAGCGGATCCTGCCGCTCAGCTCCGGGTCGGCGGCCTCGCCGATGAGCTGGTCGCGGGCGTCGCGGCCGAGCCGGTAGGCGACGTACACCAGCAGCACGCCGATCGCGAGCGAGGCGGACGCCTCCCAGACGACCTGCCCGGTCACCATGTGCAGGGCCATGCCGACGATCGCGAGGCTCACGCCGAGCACGGCCGTGCCGTCCTCCGC
>NZ_JBSGDB010000603.1:0-4757 GCF_053602155.1 Streptomyces sp. NPDC004561 | reverse complement strand
AGTGCGGCGGCGGCCGCCAGCAGGCCGTGGGTGAGGCCGAGTCCGGTGCGTGCCAGCTCGTGGGCCCGCTCTCCCGCCTCCTGCGCCTCCGCGGCGAAGGGGAGGGAGGGGCCCGCGGTCGTCCTGACGGACGGCGTGGCCCCCGGCGTGCCGGACACGCCGACGGGCACCCCACCCGCGTCCCGCGTCTGCGCCGGGTCCGGCACCTGGTCCTTGCCCCGCGTCTGCACCGGGTCCGGCACCTGCTCCTTGCCCCGCGACTGCGCCGGGCCCGGCACCTGGTCCTTGCCCCTCGTCCGTTCCGGACCCGGTGTCGCGCCCGTCGGCTCCGGGCCCGGTGTCACGTCCTCGCCCTCGGCCCCGATCGCGAACCGGTACGCGCCGGACTCCCCCGCCCACTCCCCGTCCTGGCCCCGGCGCTGGACGGCGGCGGCGTTGACGGTGACCTGGTCGGGTGCGGTGTCGGGGCCGACCGCGAGCCGGACCCTGACGCTGACGGTCTCACCGGGCGGCACCGTGAAGCCCTTGAACCCGGGCCCGTCGAGCACCCCGACCAGTTCCTGCTCGTCGGTGTTCTCGAACGTCACCGGCAGCGCGCGGGAGCCGTCGTAGAAGTCCAGCTCGGCCCGGTCGGCCCTCAGCGTGCGCCGGTCGTCGAAGAGGACGACGACCGGGTGGATGTCCGTGCAGGTCCGGCTCGTGGTGTTGGTGAGGTCGATGTACCAGGTGCCGTATCCGCCGCCCGCCACGTAGGACGCGGGGCCGCCGTGGATCCGGGTGGTCAGCGGAAAGGCGTGCGCGCCCGGGGCGGCGCAGGACGGCGTCATGTCCGCGCCGGCGACGGCCGCCGCGGGCCCGGGAACCCCGGGTACGAGGACGGCGGCCGTGGCGAGGCCGAGGGACAGGGTCGTGCGCGGTCGCATGAACACATGACCATGCCGGGCCGCGGGCGGAGAGCGGCGCCGCCACTCCGGGGCGGCCGGCGACTCCGCCCGATCAGCGGACGCCGGGCCTTCCGCGGGCCGGGTGGAGGGTCAGGAGGTCAGCATGACGCGCCGGCCGCTGTCACTCGTGTTCACGCACTCCTGGTAGGGGTTCGGGTCGCCCTGCCGCTCCTGGCACTTCCACCCGGCGCCGGCCGCCCGCACGTCCACGGGCGCGCCCGACGCGCTGCGCCAGACCTTGGTGTAGGCGGCCGCCACCGACAGCGCCGCGCCACAGTCCACGTCCCCGGCGGCCGACACCCCGAGCCCGGTGGCCGAGTCGGTCCCGCAGACCGCGCTGCGCGCCTGCGCCACACCCCCACCGGCGAACGCCTGCCCCGCCACCGAAAGACACAGCATCGTGGCGCCGAGCAGCCCGCCGATGATCCCCATCCGGACCGTACGCATGCGCACCCTCCTAACCGGGCGAAGCTTCCAGGTCATAAGTACCCGCACCACACCGGGATCCCCCACAACCACAGCCACACCAACCCCAGGAACGGCACCCGAATGGCGGACGGCGGCACCCGGGCAGGCTTGCGCGCGCTCCCGCCCTCACCCGTCCCCGCGCCCGAACAACGGCGCCAGCAGCAGCTGTGCGGCTCCCTCGGCCACCACCGCCTCCCCCCGCGGAGCGACCCGTACGGCCACCGTCCCCCCGGGCACCCCCTCCCGCCGGGCCCGCGCGTCGAGGACCTCGGCGACTCCGCGGACGTACGGTTCCGGCGAGGAGACGATCGTGCGCCCCCCGAGCAGCACACGGTCGATGTCCAGCAGCCCGGCCAGGTTCCCGGCCCCCACGCCCAGCACCCGTGCGGCCGTCCCCGCCTCGCCCCGGCCCACGGCGGACAGGCACAGCACCTCCAGGCACCCCCGGTTCCCGCACTCGCACGCCGGCCCGTCCAGCTGGATGACCTGGTGCCCGAACTCCCCGGCCCCGGTCCGCGCCCCCCGGTGCACGCTCCCGCCGATCACCAGCCCGGCCCCCAGCCCCGTGCCGAGGTGCAGATACGCGAAGGACCCGCCCTCGCCCCCGGCCGACAGCCCGAGCGCGGCCGCGTTGGTGTCCTTGTCCACCACGACCGGCACCCCCAGCCGCGCCTCCAGCGCGTCCCGGAGCGGGAACCCGTCCCACTCCGGGAATCCGGTGACCCGGTGCAGCACCCCGCGCACATGGTCCAGCGGCCCCGGCAGCGCGACCCCGACCCCGAGCAGCGATCCGACCTCGGCGAGCCCTCCCGCGACGCCTCCCAGCACCGCCCCCACCAGCCCCGTCACCTGCTCGGCGACCGCTCCCAGCACGGCCTGCGCCCCGGCCCCCAGGTCCAGCGCCGCGCGCCGCTCCCCGACCACGGCCCCGTCGAGATCGACCAGCACGGCCCGCAGTTCGTCCCGGTCGAGATGGACGCCCACCGCGTGCCCGGCCTCCGGCACCAGTCGCAGCACGGTCCGCGGCTTGCCCCCGGTGGACGCCCGCCGCCCGGCCTCCGCCGCGAGCCCCTCCTCCCGCAGCCTGGCGGTGATCTTGCTGACGGCCTGCGGGGTCAGCCCGGTGCGCTCGGCCAGCTCCAGGCGGCTGATGCCGTCCCCACCGGCCCCGCGCAGCAGGTCGAGCACGAGCGCGGTGTTGTGCGACCGCACCGCGCGCAGGTTCGCTCCGGCCGGGCCACCGCTCTTCGTCCTGTTCACGCCACCCATTCTCCCCTCCGCTTGCACTTTGGCAACAGCGTTGCGAAAGTAGGACGCATGACTGGTACTCCCCTCCGCGTCGGCCTGATCGGCTACGGCCTCGCCGGCTCCGTCTTCCACGCCCCGCTGATCGCCGCCACCGAGGGCCTCGCCCTGGACACGGTCGTCACCTCCAACCCGGAGCGGCAGGAGCAGGCCCGCGCCGAGTTCCCGGACGTGACGCTCGCCGCCTCCCCCGACGAGCTGTTCGACCGCGCGGACGGGCTCGACCTGGTCGTCATCGCCTCCCCGAACAGGACGCACGTCGCGCTGGCCACGGCCGCCCTCAAGGCCGGCCTGCCGGTGGTCGTGGACAAGCCGGTCGCCGGCACCGCCGCCGAGGCCCGCGAGCTGGCCGCCCTCGCCGAGGAACGCGGTCTGCTCCTGTCGGTCTTCCAGAACCGCCGCTGGGACAACGACTTCCTGACCCTGCGAAAGCTCATGGCGGACGGCGCCCTCGGCGACGTCCGGCGCTTCGAGTCCCGGTTCGAGCGCTGGCGGCCGCAGCCCAAGGGCGGCTGGCGCGAGTCCGGCGACCCGGCGGAGATCGGGGGTCTGCTCTACGACCTCGGCAGCCATGTCGTCGACCAGGCCCTGGTCCTCTTCGGCCCGGCCACCGAGGTGTACGCCGAGGCGGACGTCCGCCGCCCCGGCGCCGAGGCCGACGACGACACCTTCATCGCGCTCACCCACGCGAGCGGCGTCCGCTCCCACCTCTACGTCTCCGCGACGACGCCCCAGCTCGGCCCCCGCTTCCGGGTGCTGGGCTCCCTGGCCGGCTATGTGAAGTACGGCCTGGACCCGCAGGAGGGGGCGCTGCGCGAGGGCCTGCGCCCCGGCCCCCGGTGGGGCGGGGAGCCCGAGTCCCTGTACGGCCGTATCGGCGCCGGCGAGTCCCCGCTGACCGGCGGCGGCACCCCCGTTCCGACCGTGCCGGGCGACTACCCCGCCTACTACGCGGCCGTCGCCGGCGCCCTGACCGGCGCCGGACCCAACCCGGTGACCGCCCTGGAGGCGGCCGCGGCCCTCGACGTACTGGAGGCGGCCCGCCGGTCCGCCCGCGACAAGGTGACGGTGACCCTCTGATGCCCCACCCGCAGACCACCCCCGAGCTCACCCCGACCCTGGCGGAGCTGGAGGCGCAGGAACGCCGGCTGGTCTTCCGGCAGTTCACCCACGAGGACGCCTGGGCGCTCGGCTCCCTGCTGGTGGAGCTGGCCCGGGAGCGCCGGGCTCCGGTGGCGATCGACATCCACCGCGCCGGCCAGCAGCTCTTCCACGCGGCGCTGCCGGGCTCCACCCCGGACAACGACGCCTGGATCGCCCGCAAGCGCCGGGTGGTGGAGCGCTACGGCGCCTCCTCCTACCTGGTCGGCGCCCGCTTCCGCGCCAAGGGGACGACGTTCGAGGACTCCTCCCGCCTCGACCCCGACGTCTACGCGGCCCACGGCGGCTCGTTCCCGGTCCACGTCGAGAACGCCGGCGTCATCGGTTCGGTGACGGTATCCGGCCTGCCCCAGCTCCAGGACCACCGTCTCGTGGTGGAGGCGCTGGAGGAGTTCCTGGGCAGGGCGGGGGATTAACCCGGCGATCTTCCGGGTTGGCACCGGTGTAGGGCCGCCACGGCACCACGCTCGACCGGAGGGATCACCACCGATGACCGACCCATTGCGGCAGACCGTCGGACGGTACGGCATCTGGAACGTCGGCCTGCGCTCGGAGGACCCCTCCCGGCGCGGCGAACTGGCGGAGGCGGCGGCCGAGTTGCAGGAACTCGGCTTCGGGACGGTGTGGCTGGGCGGCAGCAGCGCCGCCCGCCACGCCGTGCCGCTCCTGGAGGCCACCGACACGCTCGTCGTCGGCACCAGCATCCAGAGCATCTGGCAGTACGAGGCGGAGGCGAGCGCGGCGGCCTTCGCCGAGGTGGAGGCCGCCCACCCCGGCCGCTTCCTGCTCGGCCTCGGCGTCAGCCACGCCAAGCTCGCCGACCAGTACCACCGCCGGTCCGCTCGACGGGCAGGAGGCGGCGGCACTGCTGGAGCGGAC
>NZ_JBSGDB010000602.1:0-4767 GCF_053602155.1 Streptomyces sp. NPDC004561 | reverse complement strand
GGGCTGGGAGGCGGGCACCGCCGTCCAGACCAACAAGGCCATCGAGAAGGACCTCGGCAGACCCCGGTCGATCAGGTCCAGGAGAGGGCCGGGGTGTGCGGCTCCCGGTGCGGTGAGGCCCTGCGCGCCGGCCACCTGGGCGGCTGCCTCCAGCAGCGGACCCGCCCCGCGCGCCCAGCCCTCGCGCCGGGCCAGCGCGGGCAGTTCGGCCCAGGGCACCCGCCGCCCGGACAGCGTCCGCGGGTCCAGCACGGCCCGCTCCAGCTCGACGAGGAGGTGATCCGGCGCCCGGAGCAGCGCGAGCGCGGGGCGCCGCACGGGCGGGATGGCGCGTCCGTCGTCGGGGAGCGCCTCCAGCGCCGCGATCCGGTCGGCCGTGGGCGGGTGGCTGTCGTAGGGGGACCTCTCCCGGGAGGCCTCCTCCGGGAGCGGCTCCCAAGTCGCCGCCTCCAGTTCCGCCCGGCGTGTGCCGTCCGCGAGCAGGAGCGCGAGCCCGCCGTAGAACTGCCCCTCCGGCGGCAGCAGTCCGGCCTCCCGGCCCAGCAGGGCGTAGCCGTTCAGGTAGAGGTCGTCGGCGGCGTCGAGCACGGGGATGCGGCGCAGCGCGGCGGCCGTGGTGTCCCGTCCGGCGATCCGGGCGGCCATCAGATCGGCCGCGTACTCCTGACGGCGGCTGACGGCCTCGGTCAGGCGCAGGCACAGCCCGGCGTACCAGGAGAAGACGAGGGCCAGGTAGTGGTCCGGGCCCCGCGTGGGCTCCCGCCTCAGCGGTGGCCGCCTGCCGGCCGCCCGGCGCCGGGCCGCCCGTGCCGCGAACGCCGCCTTCTCCTCGGCCTCCTGACGCGCCGCCCGGTCCCGCAACGTGACCACCGTGTTCAGCAACCTGCCGCGCAGTGCCCAGAGCAGGCTGCCCAACCGGGTGTCGTCGTGCGCGTAGTGGCCCAGTTCGTGCGCGAGCACGGCGTCCAGCTCGTCCTCCGGCAGGCCGATCAGCAGCGCCACCCCGAGGAAGAGCCGCCGTTCGCCCCCGGCCGGCCCGAGCCAACGGGTGTCCTCCCGCACCATGGCACCGGCCCCCGGGATCACCCGTATCTCGGTGGGCGGCCGCGTGCCCACCCGCTCGGCCAGCTCACGCACCCGCCGCCACAGCTCGGGCTGCTCCCGCGCCGCCAGCGGCAGACCGGGCAGCTCGTCCTGCCCGGCCGGGCGGCCGCGGCTGAGCAGGACGACCCGCACCACGCACCAGGCGATCGCGAGGGAGCCGAGGAAGCCCTCGAGCGTGACCACCGTGAAGCCGGATCCCCGCGCCAGCGCGACGTCCAGGGCGGCCGGCGCGGCGAGGACGAGCAGGGCCAGCAGGTAGAACCCGATCAGCAGACCGAGCGCGAGCGCGGCACGCAGCGGGGTTCCGGGTACGCCGCGGCCTCGTACGGCGGCCTCGTCGGCGGCGCTGCCGACGGGGCGGGACGTCAGACGCATCGGCATCCTTCACGGGGACGGAACGGGCGTACGGGCTGTGCTGCCGGTGCTCAGCCCTGGCCGCCCGGCGTCGCCTCCTTCTTCAGCGCCGCCAGGACCGTGGTCGTCACCTTCTTCGCGGACGCGGCACCGTTGTCGCTGCCCGCCGTGGACAGCACGGTGACCACGGAGTTGCCGGAGCGGGCCGCGATCAGCGTGGTGCCGTTGTCCCAGTGGCCGCTCGTCAGCGTCATCGTGTAGGCCTCGTCCCCGAGTCCGGACGTGGAGCTGTGGGCGACCTTCACCTTGGCGTGCGCGTCGGTGTCCGTGAACGTGGCGCACTCACCGGCCACGGCCCGCAGGTCCTTCATCACCTCGGTCGCGGTCGTGCCCTGGAAGGCGTCGATCTCCTGGGCCACTTCCTGGGTCTTGTTCGCGTAGTCGTTCTGCGCGAACGACACCCCGCCCTTGTAACCCGACACCTGGATCCAGGACGTGGTCTCCAGCCTGGTGCAGTCCGGCTTCGCGGTCTTCCTGCCGGACGGGGAGAGGAACTGGCCACCGCTGTCCGCGGAACCGTCCGCCTCAAGAGCGAGCCCGGAGGGGACGGCCGACGCGGGCGCCAGCGCCTTCTTCAACTGGGTACCGGTGAGCAGACCGGCGTTGGGGTCCTTCGACTCGGCCTGCTTGGCGCTCGCGCCGGTACCGGTGCCGGAGTCGGAGGAACCGGAGGAACAGGCGGACAGGGCCAGGGGGAGTGCCGCGACGGCGATCAGCATGACGGGACGGGACGGGAGGCGCATCGGAGTCCTTCTCGGGGGTGGTGGAACAGCTGTGTACGGTATGCAGTTGGAGGTCACATAAAGATCACATAAATTTCAAGGAGCAATTAAAGTGCCGACCGGGCCGACGGTCGAGTCGACGGCGGAGCCGACGGTGGGCAGCCTCGGTGGCCTCCGGCCGGGCGAGGCGCGTGCCGTACGGCGGGTGGTCGCTCCGTGTCCGGCCCGGCGGGCGGTGGCGCGGGCGAGGCGGACGGCGGACGGTGGGGCGGGCGCGGCGGGCCCGCCGGGGGGCGCCCGGCGCGGTGCCGGGCGCTCGGCTCGTCGGCGGTGCCGGAGCGGGCCCGATGGCTCGGTCAGGCCGCCTTCTTCCAGTTCCCGCAGCCGTTCGTCTTGAAGTAGGCGTCCGCCGGGCTGATGGTGACGACGGCCGTCCCGGTCACGTTGTTGTTCGCGATGATCGAGTTCAGCCCGTGCTCGGCGTCCCTGGTGCGCTCCCAGTAGCAGGAGTCGTCGGCGTTGCCCGTCGACTTGTAGGTGCCGGGCGCGATGTCGGTGCCCACCTTGAACATGCCGCCGTTGCCGTCCATCGAGGAGGCGGGCGTGCCCTTCGCCTTCGGGTCGACGGCCTCCCAGTCCTTGCAGCCGTTGGACTTGAACAGCTTGTCGGTGGCCTTGATGGTCACGTAACTGGTGCCGCTGACATTGTCGTTGGCCAGCAGGGAGTCCGTCTCGCCCTTGGCGTCCTTGGCGCGCTCCCAGTAGCACATGTCGTCCGCGTTGCCGGTCGTGCGGTACGTCCCCGGCTTCACGTCGGAGCCGACCTGGTACTCGCCGTCCCCGGCGATGGCGGCCTTCTTCTTCCCCGCCGTCTTCGCGCCCCCCGCGTCCTTCTTGGTGCCGGGCGTCTGCCGGTCGGACGCCGACGTGTCCTTCCCGCCGCTGCCGGAACCGCCGTCCTTGCCGCCGCTGCCGGCGTTCGCGGACACGGCACCGATGACGACGACCCCCACGACGACGCCCAGCGTGATCTTGGCCTTCATGCCCATGGCGAATCCCCTCCCCAAAGCGGCGGTCGCCCCCTCCGGTGACCGCCCGTTCGCTGGGTCAATAAGAGCAGAGCCTGTGAACCGAGTCAACACGGTTCACAGGATCAGTCTTGTACACGTCCGTGAATGCAGGGATCTTGTGTACGCCGGTATGCTCGGCACACACATGGGACGAGGGGAGCCGGGCCGGTGCAGGACAACGCGACAGAGGTGACCGCCGCCGGTATCGCACGGCTCGCCGGCGTGGGCCGGGCCGCCGTCAGCAACTGGCGTCGTCGGCACGCCGACTTCCCCAAACCGGTCGGCGGTACCGAGACCAGCCCGTCCTTCGCCCTCGCCGAGGTCGAGGCCTGGCTGCGCAAGCAGGGCAAACTCGCGGAGGTCCCGCTGCGCGAGCGGGTCTGGCAGCAGCTGGCCGGCCACCCCGAGGGCCCGCTGACGGCGCTGGTGCACGCCGGTTGCGCGCTGCTGCTGATCCATGAACGCCCCACCGTCTGGCTCGACGTGAGCGCCGGCTCGGACGAGCGCCTGGCCGCGATGCTGCCGGGCGTGCTGGAGAAGGTGCTGACACCCCGCTTCGGCGGAGCGCCGGGCCGTACGGTTCACAGCGGACGGGCTGCGGGCGGTGCGGGGGCTGTGAACGGCTCACGCGACGCACAGGGTGTGGACGCCGGGTCGGCCGCCCCCGCTGTGAACACCGGGCTGTCGGCACCGGATGTGAACACGGGCACTGTCATTCCCGGTGTGAACGCCGCGCATACGGCACCCGCTGTGAACACCACGCCCCCAGCACCCGGTGTGAACACCGACCCGGCGACCCCGGGCGTGAACACGGCACCCGAAGTACCCGGTGTGAACCCATCACCGGCATCGCCGGGTGTGAACACCCCGCCCACGGTTCACACCGCCCCCGCGGCCGACCGGGCAGGGGCGGGCCACGGCACGCCCGGCGCCCACCCCACGGCACCCCACACCACGCACGCCGCCGCACCCGCGCCCACCCACGCCGCCGCACCCGCAGCGGCCCCCGGCACCGCCGCCCTGCGCACCCCCGCCCTCCGTACGCCCACCGGCCCCCAACTGCTGCCCTCCGCCCCGCTCCTGCGCGGTGCCGCCGAGCTGGCCGCCGAGGTGGGGGCGCGGCAGGCCTTCGAGTTCCTGCTGGGCCGGCACCTGGACGCCAACCCCCGCCAGTACACGCTCACCCCGGCCGAACTCGCCGGACTCATGGCCGACCTCGCCGGGCCCGCCCGCACCGTCCTGGACCCGGCCTGCGGCACCGGCGCCCTGTTGCGCGCCGTGGACAACCGCCCCGACCAGGAGATGTACGCCCAGGACAGCGCCCCCGACCTCGCCGCGCTCACCGCGCTGCGGCTCGCGCTGCACTCCCGGGCCGCCGTGCGCGCCGCGGCCGGCGACACCCTGCGCGCGGACGCCCACCCCGAGCTGCGCGCCGAGGCCGTGCTGTGCCACCCGCC
>NZ_JBSGDB010000601.1:0-4777 GCF_053602155.1 Streptomyces sp. NPDC004561 | reverse complement strand
GGCGTGGTCAGCAGCGTGAAGAGCACCGAGTGCCACATGCTCTCCCAGAAGAGGGAGTCGGTGAGCACCTCGCGGTAGTTCGACAGGAGCGGCGGGGGACGGCACGCCGACGGAGCCGGTCCCCACGGGCGCCTGGGCGAGTCCGCCGGTCCGGGGCGCGTCGGCAGGAACCGCTGGGGACGGCACCCCGGCGGCGCCCGTCCCCGCGGGCGCTTCGGCGAGTCCGCCGGTCCCGGGCGGTTCGACGGGGCCGGCGGGGGACGGGAGCCGGAGGGGGCCCGTCGCCGACGGTGCCGCGACGGGGCCGAGCCCGACAGCGGATTCGGCCGGGCCTCCGGGCCCCGCGATCGCTCCGGGTCCCGCGGTCCGTACGGGCGTTCCAGGTCCCCAGGTCACCCCGGCCCCCGCAGCCCGGCCGTTCTCCTCGCCGGCCGCTCCGCGCCCCGCGGGGTCCTCGCCGCCCGGGCCGCCGTTGTCCTCGATGCCCGCCAGGAGGGACCGGACGGCCTCGCCCACCGCCCAGTGCTGGTGGCCGGCCGCCTGCCCGGCGATCCAGGCGGTGAACGCGCGCAGGTGGCGCGGATCCACCCGTCCGGCACGCTCGCGGGCGGTCTTGCGGAGCACCTTCGCCGCGTAGAGCAGGACGGCGTCGAGGTCGACCAGGGTCCCGCCGCCGCCCGGCTCCAGCGTGCGCAGCCCGTACAGCAGCCCGGCGCCCTCCCGCCAGGTCCGCACGTTGCGCAGCATCAGCGACGGCAGCCGTTCGCCGCGCACCTGTTCCTTCACGTCCTCCACGAGGTGGACGACCTCGCCCGCCCCGGCCGGCGGCGGCAGCTGTGCGAGATGGCCGTAGAGCCGGGTCCGCAGCTCGGCGGTGATCCCGGAGACCGCGGGCGCCTGGCCGGGCAGGGTGGCGTGGAGCGCGGTCCAGTCGGGGTCGGGCGAGGGGGTGCCGAGGCGGCTCAGGTGATACAGGTCGTGCGCCCGCAGCACCTCCTCCACCACCCGGGCGTCGCCGTCGCGCAGGTCCAGCAGCTCGTAGAGCGCGGTGACCGGAACGGCGACGCCGTCCTCACGCCGCCGCCCCTTGGTCACGCCGATGACGGCGCCCTGCCGCAGGTCGAGCACCGGCCCCCCGGACAGTCCGCCGACCGGCAGGCTCCCGGCGAGCAGCAGGGCCCGCGCGTCGGAGCCGGCCAGTTCGCCGAGGGCGTGCCGGACGCCCAGCTCGCCGGTCTGCACGGACCAGCCGTAGAGCCCGAGCGAGGTCCGGGGGCCCGGCTCCCGGTCGCCGAGCCACAGGCAGGGCACGTCGTCCGCGCCGGTCACCCGGACGAGCGCGAGGTCGGGGAACGGCCACGGATCGCGCGGCGCCTGCCGGGTGTCGGGGCGGGGTGCGACGACCACGGCGCTGCCGGTGCCGGTACGTTCCGCCCAGGCGCGGGCGGCGGTGCGCTCCTGCCAGGTCACGCTCATCGCGCTCTCCCCTCGGCACACCGCAGCTCCCCCCTTCCCCACCACATGCGCGCAGGTCAGCAGCCACCCTGGGGCCACGAAGAAGCCCGATCCCCAGTACGGGTCACGGTCCGTTGCATACCCGTCACCCGGTGCGCCGATGCGTGCGAGAGAGGGGCGCACCATCTCGCCGAAGGCGCTCATGCGGCGCCGGGGGCCGGGGATCCGGGCGGGACGGCATCGCCGCCGGGCGCCGCGGGACCCGTGCCACCTGTCTGCGCGGCCGGTTCGGTCCAGGTCAGAGACACCGTGAGGGAGGACTTGCCGCCGCCCTCCGCGATGGCGCTCACGATCTTGCCCGACTGCGCCGTCAGTTCGATGCCGAAGCTGACGGCGACCTCGACGGGGGCCGGGGTCTGCAGACCGGCGCGCAGGGAGCGCACGACACCGCCGACCGTGCCGGCCAGTCCCCCCGCCATGTCGATGACCCGGTCCCCGAGCCCGGTGTCCCAGTAGGCCCCGTCCAGCGCGTCCTCGTCGGCCGCCCCGATCCTGGCCCAGACGACGGTGCCGTCGTCCAGACGTACGCGTTCCACTCCGCCAGCCATGACGCCCCCGTTCGCCGATGGAAGAAGAAGGCTAACCCCCGGGAACGGAGAGGGGGAGGGGCAACGGCCGAGACGGCTGGTGATCGCCTACTCGTCGTCCTCGTCGTCGAGCCGGGCGAGCCAGGTGGCCAGCCGCTCCACGGGCACCTCGAAGTCGGGGTTGAGATCCACGAACGTGCGCAGCTGCTCGGCGAGCCACTCGAAGGTGATCTCCTCCTCGCCGCGCCGCTTCTCCAGCTCCTCGATACCGCGGTCGGTGAAGTACATGGGGTGCGTCTCCTGCTTGTGCATCCGGGCCGGTGATGGCTTCACGACCAGCGTATGCAATGGGCCGGGCGCACTTCGCGGCACCCGGCGGCACCGACGGGGCGGGACCGCGGGGGCGTCGTCACCCGAAGGAGTGCCTTGACTTCCCGGAGCCACGATATATCGTGTTTCTCAGAGGACGCGATATGGCGCGTCGCGATCCCTGTCCGGCCTAGGAGGTCCCCATGCCCGAGTGGTCCGTCGCCGAGCCCCAGAAGCTGACCTTCGACACCCCCGTGAGCGACCTCCAGGTCCGCATCGTCAACGGAACGGTGAACGTGGTGGGCACGGACGAGGGTTCCGCCCGCCTGGAGGTCTCGCAGATCGAGGGACCACCCCTGGTGGTCACCCAGCAGGGCGGCACGCTCACGGTGGCCTATGAGGACCTGCCCTGGAAGGGCTTCCTCAAGTGGCTCGACCGCAAGGGCTGGCGCCGCAGCGCGGTCGTCTCCCTGGCCGTCCCGGCGGACACGCGCGTGGAGGTGGGCGTGGTCGGCGCCGGCGCGGTCGTCTCCGGCATCAGCGGCGAGGCGGTGGTCAAGGGCGTCACCGGCGACACCACCCTGGTCGGCGTCTCGGGCCGGGTCCGCGCGGACACCGTGTCGGGGAACCTGGAGGCGCAGGCGGTCACCGGCGAGCTGCGCTTCAACTCGGTCTCCGGAGACCTGACCGTGGTCGAGGGCTCGGGCCCCTCCGTCCGGGCCGACTCCGTCAGCGGCTCCATGATCATCGACCTGGACCCCGACGGCCCCACGGACGTCAGCCTCACCAGCGTCTCCGGCGAGATCGCCATCCGCCTGCCGCACCCGGCGGACGCGGAGGTGGAGGCGAACACGGCGAGCGGCAGGATCTCCAACGCCTTCGACGGCCTCCGCGTGCACGGCCAGTGGGGCGCACACAAGATCACCGGCCGGCTCGGCGCGGGCACCGGACGGCTCCGGGCCACCACCGTCTCCGGCTCGATCGCACTGCTCCGCCGCCCGTCGCGCGAGGACGAGGAGGACAGCGGGTGGGAGGCCGAGCCGCCGAGGCACCCGCGCGCGCCGGGCCCCCGGACCGGAGCGGACACCGCCCCGGGGGACAATTCCGTCTCCGGCCAGGGCACCGAAGCCACCGACGCCCCGGCCGACGGCACGACCGACAAGAAGGTGCTCTGACATGCCCCCCGTCTTCGCCCACGGCCGCCTCCGCCTGTACCTGCTCAAGCTGCTCGACGAGGCCCCGCGGCACGGCTACGAGGTGATCCGGCTCCTCGAAGAGCGCTTCCAGGGCCTGTACGCCCCGTCCGCGGGCACGGTCTACCCCCGCCTCGCCAAGCTGGAGGCCGAGGGGCTGGTCACCCACACCACGGAGGGCGGCCGCAAGGTGTACGCCATCACGGACGCGGGCCGCGCCGAACTGGCCGACCGCAGCGGGGAGCTGGCCGATCTGGAGCTGGAGATCCGCGAGTCCGTCGCGGAACTGGCCGCCGAGATAAGGGCCGATGTGCGCGGCGCGGCCGGTGACCTGCGCCGCGAGATGCGCGCGGCCGCCTCCGAGGCCCACCGGGGCCCGAAGGCCGGCGCCGGGGCGGGCGGCCCCTTCGGGGAGAACGGCGACCTCGGCGACAAGGAGGCCTGGCGGGCCGCCAAGGAGGAGATGCGCCGGGTCAAGCAGGAGTGGAAGGAGCAGGCCCGCCGCGCCAAGGACGAGAGCCGCCGGGCGCGTGAGGAGGCCCAGCGGGCCCGCCGTCAGGCGCAGGAGGCGCAGGCGCGGGCGCGGGCCCAGGCGCAGGAGGAGATGCAGCGCATCGCCCGCCGGGTCCAGGACCGCGTCCAGGACCACTTCACGCGCGGCGACTGGCCGACCGGCGTCCGCGAGGGGCTGACCGAACTGGCCAAGGAGTTCGGCGACTTCGGCAAGGACATGGGCAAGGAGTTCGGCAAGGACTGGGGCTTCACCCGTGCCTCCGAGGAAACGCCCGCGCCCGCCGCCCCGGCGGAACCGCACTACTCCTCGCCCGCGGAGGACTTCCCGGCCGAGTACGAACCCTCCTGGGCCCACGAGGACTTCACCGGCGAGCCGAGCCGCGACCTGGACCGACTCCTGGACCGCTTCCGCGACGACATCCGCGACGCGGCCCGCGACCACGGCGTCACCCCGGCCCAGCTCCATGACACCCGCCGCCACCTGTCCACGGCGGCGGCCCACATCGCCTCGATACTGCGCCAACCGGCCAAGTGACCCGACCACTCGGGCCCTCGCCCGTCCGGCCGACCGAGCCGGGCGGGCACACCGGCCCTTCAGCCCACGGAGACGAGTAGGCCGGCGGGCGAACCGCCCAGGTGGCGAACGCGAAGGCGAGCCCTGTCAGCCAGCCGGCCGGTCCCATGCCGATCGCCGTGCCGAGCAGCGCCAGCAGCAGGATC
>NZ_JBSGDB010000600.1:0-4789 GCF_053602155.1 Streptomyces sp. NPDC004561 | reverse complement strand
GCGACGCCGAGCGGGGGCGCCGGGCCCGTCAGGCGGGGCGCGGAAAGCGCGCGCTGAAGATCCTCGGCATCGGCATGTCGGTGCTCATCCTGGTCACGGCCGGTGCGGGCTGGTGGTTCTACGAGCACCTGAACGGCAACATCCACAGCGTCTCGCTCGACGGCAAGGGCGGCACCGAGAAGGCCGACGCCTTCGGCCGCACCCCGATCAACATCCTGGTCATGGGCTCGGACGGGCGTACCAGCGCGGCGGACTGCAAGCTGGGCGGCGGCTGTTCGCAGACGGGTGTGCAGTCCGGCAACGGGAACGCGGACGTGGAGATGGTGGTGCACCTGTCCGCGGACCGCTCCAACGCCACGGTGATGAGCATTCCCCGCGACACCATGACCCAGGTGCCCGCCTGTAAGGATTCCACCTCTGGGCAGTCGACGTCCGGCTACTACGGCATGATCAACAGTGCTCTGTCGTACGGCCCGGCCTGCCAGGTGGCCACCGTCCACCAGCTCACCGGCATCCCGATCGACCACTTCGTCAAGCTCGACTTCTCCGGCGTGGTCAGCATGTCCGACGCCGTCGGCGGCGTGGACGTGTGTGTCAGCGACAACGTCTACGACACCTACTCGCACCTGAAACTTTCCAAGGGCATCCACACCCTCAAAGGCGTCGGAGCCCTGGAGTTCGTCCGCTCCCGCCACGGCTTCGGCGACGGCAGCGACCTCGGTCGCACGGTCTCGCAGCACCTATTCCTCGGCGCGATGATCCGCAAGTTCAAGAGCGCCGGCACCCTCACCGACCCCACCGCGGTCTACGGCCTCGCCGACGCCGCCACCAAGGCGCTGACCGTGGATGACGGCCTGGGATCGGTGAAGAAACTGATCGGGCTCGCGTCGGACGTGAACAAGGTCCCGGCCGAGCGGATGACGTTCACGACGATGCAGACGGCTCCCGATCCGAACAACAGCGACCGTGTGGTCGTGGGGGCGGGCGCCAAGTCCCTGTTCTCCACCATCGCCAACGACCAGTCGCTGACGACAGATTCGGGAAAGAAGGCCGATGCGGCCTCGGCCGCCGCCAAGCCCACCGCCGCCGCTTCGGCCGTACCCGCGTCCCAGATCGCCGTGACGGTCGGGAACGGCACCACGGTCACCGGCCGCGCCGCGGACATCGCGACCGCCCTGACCGCCCAGGGTTTCGGTTCCGCCACGGTCACGCACGGCACCCCGAGCTCCGCGACGACCACGCTCACCTACGGCACCGGCCAGAAAGCAGAGGCGCAGACGGTCGCCAAGGCGCTCGGCCTGTCCTCCTCGCATCTGCAGCAGGGCACCGGGACGGGCCTGACCCTGGTGATCGGCGCCGACTGGCCCAGCGGGACCAGCTTCCCGGGCGGCGGCTCCTCGCCCGCGCCGGCCGACACCCACGCCGCCGTCTCCAACGCCAACGCCTCCACCGCCGACCAGGCCAAGACCTGCGCCAAGGTCAGCACCTACAAGACGGTCAACCTCAACGGCGTCCCCATGACGCCGTCCCAGGCGTACGTGGCGGCGCACGGCATTCCCGACTCCGACGCCTGAAAACGGTCGGCGCGCGATGCGCTGTGGTCCGTGGAGAGGTCACAGAGCGTGAGGTCTGGTGGCAGTGCTGAAGAGTTTACGGATGCGTCGGTTGCGTCATCCTTCCTGGTAAGACATCGGCATGGCTGCCCCTGAGACCGGCCTGGAGACCCGATGCGGGAACCTGCAGCTCACCCCGTCCGCGCATTGCGACGACTGCACCTGCTCGGCGCTGTTCCCGCCCCCATTGGGCGACGCATCCCGGTCGGCCCGGAGATCGGAGTCGGCGCCAAACCCTACAGGTCGATTTATCTCGTATCGTCACCGTCCGGCACCGTATGACAAGTTCGAGCAGAGGCTGTCGTCCGCGGAACGGGCGTCGCCCGTGACCGAGGAGGGGACGCCGGTCGGTGCCGCCGCGGCGGCATCGGCCAGGTAGGAGGCGCCGACGACCACGTTGACGGCGGGGGCTGCGATGGGTTGGAGGGTCGCGCCGGGGAACAGCTTGGCGACTGTCTCGGTCTGGGCCTTGAGGCCGGTGCCGTACTGGATGACGGTGGCGGTGTGCTGCCGGTTGGCGGCGTTGCCGGTGCTCGTGACCATGAATCCGTGTTGGCTGAGCGTCGCCGCGGCCGTGGCGGCCAGGCCGCTGGCGGTGGTGCCGTTGTAGACGGCGACGGCGATGCCTTTCCCGGAGACGATCCGGCTCGGGCTAGGACTCGGCGTGGTGGAGGCGGAGGACTTGGCGGGGTCCTTCTCGCCGCCGGCGTTCTTGCCGTCGATGGTGCGGTCGGCCTGGAGCGCGGCCCACAGCCGGGAGGCGTCGGGCTCCACGATCGCGACGCGTGAGCCCTGATAGCGCCAGGGCATGGTCACGAACTTGGTGTTGTGCAGGTCGACGTCCTTCAGGTTCATCGCGAAGGAGAGCAGCCTGCTCGCGCTGCCCAGCCCAGGGTCCACGGTCATGGACTCGGTGGCGGCGTCGGCGAGCGGCAGCAGCTTGGTCGGGGTGAACCCGTCGTCCTTGATCTGCTTGAGGAGGCTGGAGACGAAAGCCTGCTGGCGTTTGATCCGTCCGATGTCGGAGCCGTCACCGATGCCGTGCCGGATGCGGACGTAGTCGAGGGCCTTCTGCCCCGAGACGGTCTGCTCGCCCTTGTTGAAGATCAGGGCGCCCCTGGTGGTGCGGCGGGGGTTGAGGTCTCGCTGGTAGATGTCCTGCGGCAGGCACACCCTCACACCGCCGACCGCGTCCGTCAGGGCCGCGAAGCCTTTGAAGTCGACGACGACAGTGTGGTGGACACGCAGTCCGGTGAGCGCCTCGACCGTGTTCTGGGTGCAGGCCGGGTTGCCCTTCTCCGAGTGGCCGACCGAGAAGGCCGAGTTGAACACGGTGTTGGTCCGTGCCTGCGTCCAGCTTCCGTCGGGGAGTTTGCACGGCGGGACGGTGACGAGCGTGTCGCGGGGCATCGAGACGGCGATGGCGTGCCGGTGGTCCGCGTAGACGTGCAGCAGGAACGCGGTGTCGGAGCGGCCGACGTCGTCCTTGCTGCCGCCCCCGAGAGCGCTGTTGCCGTCGTTGCGTGCGTCAGAGCCGATGACCAGCACGTTCTCACCCTGGGAGGAACCAGGGCGGTTCCTGGCCAGTCCGTCTCCGTCGAACGTGTTGATGTCGCCGTTCAGCTTCAGATAGATCCACCCCAGGCCGGACAGGCCGAGCATGACCACCGAGAGCGCGATCAGGAGGGCCGTCCTGAGCGGGCTGCGCCTGCTGCCTCGCCTCGCCCGGCTGCCGCGCGCCGTTCGGCGGCGGTGGCCGCCGGGCGGCGTTCGACTGCCGTTGGTGGTCATCGATGCGCCCTTTTGGCTCGTACAAAGGGGGCGACTGCCCCCGGCTTACAGTTGTACAGTTGCGCAATGTAGCAATAAAGGCACATGGTGCGCCGCCGCTCCTGGCCCGTGCCGCTGTCCGGCGAGAAGGAGGGGTGGGCGGGATGTTCCGCGACGGGCTGCAGCCCTGGCAGATGCTGATCTTGGCGATTGCCATCATCCTGCTGTTCGGCCCGAAGAAGCTCCCCGAGATCGCCCGCGCGCTGGGCAAGTCCCTGGGCATCCCCAAGAGCCAGGCCAAGGCAATGAAAGGGGAGAGCGCCCAGCCGTCGTCCGCCGCGGCGGACGCTGAAGCGGCCACCGAGCCGAGGCTTCGGATCATCCGGTCCGCGCCCGGAGAAACCGGGGCCGCCCGACCGGCGGGGGAGAAGCGCTCAGGCCGCTGACGCCCTGTGTGTCACGGGCTGGCTATGTCAAAGCCGTACCGCAGCGGTTCGCCGGTCACGCCGTAATCCCTGCGACAGACGAACACGCCCTCCGCCCGCACGCCCGGTGGCGCGGTGCCGACCGCGCAGGGGTGCGTCACCTGGATCACTCGCGGCCGATCGGAAACCCGCATCCGCAAGCCGTCCCCCGGCCCGCCGTCGAGCACGGCGGTCTTCCAGAGTGTGTCCGTCGTTTCCACGGCGACAGTTTAAAGGTTGCGCAAGTCTGTAGGGGTTGAACTCGGGATCTTGCTTTCGTCTGACGTCTCAGGTGGCATCGGGGGCGAACGCCGGGCCGATGCCCGCTCTGGCTGCGTGGTCTTCGCCAGGGACACGCGCACCGTATCGTGCGTGCCCGCCCGGGTTACGTGGCGTGATTCTCACCGGCCCCGCCCCGATTCAAGATGACGCCCGAGATGCCCGGCAGGTGACGCCTAGACTGGTGGCCGCACGTGCGACGACCTGGTGGACGAGTGGCGAAAGGGAGGGGACCGTGGCGCAGATCGCCGGCGGCTTCGAGGATCCGTCGGCCGAGGTGCTCGCGGAGGCGGCCGCCGCCTTCGGGCTGCTGGCCGCGGCGCCGCGGCTGCACATCATGTGGGCGCTGGCCCAGGGCGAGAGCGACGTGAGCGCGCTCGCGGACCGGGTCGGCGGGGCGCTGCCCGCCGTCAGCCAGCACCTGTCCAAGCTGAAGCTCGCGGGACTCGTCCGCTCCCGCCGGGAGGGCCGGCGGCAGATCTACTACGTCGGCGACCCCGATGTCGTCACGGTCGTCCGCGTGCTGGTCGGCCAGCTGTCCCAGCGCGCCGGTGGGTCGCTCGCGCCGCTCGCCGGGTTGCAGGGGACCGGTGCCTAGGAGCGCCCCGGCCTGGGGAGAGGGCGCCGAGGCGCCGGTCGCCGGGGTGTTCACCGGCGAACACC
>NZ_JBSGDB010000599.1:0-4869 GCF_053602155.1 Streptomyces sp. NPDC004561 | reverse complement strand
CGCCCCGGGCCCGCCCGGGCCCGCCCGTTCACCGGCCTGTGCCGGGGCTGGCTCGTCGGGTGTGCGAGATTCAGCGCTCTTCTTCGGAAGCGGTGTCCGGAACGGTCGTCAGCCGCTCCGTCTCGTCCTGTATCTCAGCGGCGATCTTCTTGAGTTCCGGCTCGAACTTGCGACCGTGGTGGGCGCAGAAGAGCAGTTCTCCGCCGCTGAGCAGGACGACGCGCAGGTATGCCTGGGCGCCACAGCGGTCGCAGCGATCGGCGGCCGTCAGGGGGCTCGCGGGGGTCAGAACAGTAGTCACGTCGCCTCTTCTCTAGCTCGACGAGCTGTCGTACCAGGGTCAACATCCAACCAGCCCGAAAACGTTCCCGCTCGTGGCTTTTCCTCGAAAAAATCTTCCGGGGAGGCTGTTTGCTGCCGGTTGGCGGCGAATGTGCCGTAGTGCGTGTCTTATGTGCTTTACGGTTTCGCGCGGTCTTGTGCTCGGTCCTCCCGGCCGGGTTGCCGGTTGTTCATGAGGACGTGCCCGGAGCCTAAATGGTTCATGCCTCCAAGGGAACGTGATGTGTGCTTCACTCCATCGAGGGATCGAACGCGTATGCGAGTCTGGACTAGTCTGAGTTTCCGACGAGGGTGGCGTTACACCGGCTCTACCAGGCATCGGTACCCTCTGAGCGGCAACCGAAGCCGCCCCCTTACCCAGAAGGGGACCACCTGAAATTCAGCGAGGAGCGAACCGCGTGACCGCCGATACGTCCGTGCCGTCCACAGCGCTGCTGGCAGGAGCAGACCGCGACGGTTCCAACTACACCGCGCGGCACCTGCTCGTCCTCGAGGGTCTCGAGGCCGTGCGCAAGCGTCCGGGCATGTACATCGGCTCGACCGACAGCCGCGGTCTGATGCACTGCCTGTGGGAGATCATCGACAACTCCGTGGACGAGGCCCTCGCGGGCGTCTGCGACCACATCGAGGTGATCCTCCACGACGACGGCTCCGTGGAGGTGCGGGACAACGGTCGCGGCATCCCCGTGGACGTGGAGCCCAGGACCGGCCTGTCCGGCGTCGAGGTCGTCATGACCAAGCTCCACGCCGGCGGCAAGTTCGGAGGCGGGTCCTACGCCGCCTCCGGCGGTCTGCACGGTGTCGGCGCCTCCGTGGTCAACGCCCTTTCCGCCCGCCTCGACGTCGAGGTGGACCGCGGCGGCCACACCCACGCCATCAGCTTCCGGCGCGGTGTGCCGGGCGCCTTCGCGACGGGCGGCCCGGACGCGAAGTTCGAGGCCAAGAGCGGCCTGCGCAAGGCGAAGAAGATCCCCAGGACCCGCACCGGCACGCGCGTGCGCTACTGGGCCGACCGGCAGATCTTCCTCAAGGACGCCAAGCTCTCCCTGGAGAACCTGCACCAGCGCGCGCGGCAGACCGCCTTCCTCGTGCCGGGCCTGACCATCGTCGTCCGCGACGAGTACGGCCTCGGCGAGGGCGGCAGCAAGGGCGAGGAGTCCTTCCGCTTCGACGGCGGCATCAGCGAGTTCTGCGAGTACCTGGCGAACGACAAGCCCGTGTGCGACGTGGTCCGCTTCTCCGGCAAGGGCACCTTCAAGGAGACCGTCCCGGTCCTGGACGAGCACGGCCAGATGACCCCCACCGAGGTCGCCCGCGAGCTGGGCGTGGACATCGCGCTGCGCTGGGGCACGGGATACGACACGACCGTGAAGTCGTTCGTCAACATCATCGCCACTCCCAAGGGCGGCACCCATGTCTCCGGCTTCGAGCAGGCTCTCACCCAGACGCTGAACGACGTCTTGCGCGCCAAGAAGATGCTGCGTGTGGCCGAGGACAACATCGTCAAGGACGACGCCCTGGAGGGCCTCACCGCCGTCGTCACCGTGCGCCTGGCCGAGCCGCAGTTCGAAGGCCAGACCAAGGAGGTCCTCGGCACGTCGGCGGCCCGCCGCATCGTGAACAGCGTGGTCTCCAAGGAGCTGAAGGCGTTCCTGACCAGCACGAAGCGTGACGCCGCCGCCCAGGCCCGGGTCGTCATGGAGAAGGTGGTCGCGGCCGCCCGCACGCGTGTCGCCGCCCGTCAGCACAAGGACGCGCAGCGCCGCAAGACCGCTCTGGAGTCCTCGTCCCTGCCGGCCAAGCTCGCCGACTGCCGCAGCGACGACGTCGACCGCAGCGAGCTGTTCATCGTCGAGGGCGACTCCGCGCTCGGCACGGCCAAGCTCGCGCGGAACTCCGAGTTCCAGGCCCTGCTGCCGATCCGGGGCAAGATCCTCAACGTGCAGCGCTCGTCCGTGACCGACATGCTCAAGAACGCCGAGTGCGGCGCGATCATCCAGGTCATAGGAGCCGGCTCGGGCCGCACCTTCGACATCGACCAGGCTCGCTACGGCAAGATCATCATGATGACCGACGCCGATGTGGACGGCTCCCACATCCGCTGTCTGCTGCTCACGCTGTTCCAGCGCTACATGCGGCCCATGGTCGAGGCGGGGCGCGTCTTCGCCGCGGTGCCGCCGCTGCACCGCATCGAGATCGTCCAGCCGAAGAAGGGGCAGGACAAGTACGTCTACACGTACTCGGACCGCGAGCTGCGCGACAAGCTCATGGAGTTCCAGAGCAAGGGCGTCCGGTACAAGGACTCCATCCAGCGCTACAAGGGTCTGGGCGAGATGGACGCCGACCAACTGGCCGAGACCACGATGGACCCGCGTCACCGCACCCTGCGGCGGATCAACCTCTCCGACCTGGAAGCCGCCGAACAGGTCTTCGACCTGCTGATGGGCAATGACGTGGCGCCCCGCAAGGAGTTCATCTCCAGTTCGGCGGCGACGCTGGACCGGTCGCGCATCGACGCGTAGCCGCTGCGCTCGGCTTCGGCGGGGTCGGGCAGGCGGGGACAGGTATGACGGGGGACAGGTAGGACAGGTGTATGGGCAGGGTCGGGCGGGCTCGGAAGGCTTCATGCTGGGCCTGCCTTGACCGGCTCACCAACTGATCGGCTGACCGGCTCGAGTCCGGGAGGCTCGGTGGGCCGGCCTGGCTGAGCGGCGGGCGGTCGGGAAGCCTGGCTGGCTTGGGTGGCCTGCCTGCGAGGCGGTGCCGATTAGGTTCGGTTGCTGGCTGCTGGCCGTCGGCTGCTGGCCGCCGGCCGTGAACGGCAGCGGCACCACCTCTCCCACGGTCAGTGCTCTGCGGTGCGGTCCGGTCCGGTCCGCGGCTGCCCTGACCACGACCCGTCGATCACGGTCCCCGACCGGTCCGCCGCGGACCTAGGACCGTGCCGTCCCTCCGCGGCATCCCTGATCCCGGCCATCCGTCAGCCTGATGGTCTCTCCACCCCTGGGTGGACGCGGGCCGGTCGAGGTTTCCACCCGTGATCCACCCCGGCTCCGATCTGCTGACCTGCGAATTTCCGTAGCTTCGAAGACGTCGGGAGCACACGCTCCCGGCGCCACCTTCTCGCTCACGGAGGCACTGATGCCCGGGCTCGTCAACGCGCTGCTGATCGTGGCCGCGGTCGCCATAGTGATCGTGCGGCAGTTCCGCGCCCGTGCGATCAACACGGACCGGCGCTGGTGGCTGCTGCCCGTGATCCTCGCCGTCGTCGCGCTGCGGGAGCCCGGCATCGTCGACACCCATCACCGCGTCGAATCCGCCGCACTGCTGGCGGTGGAACTGCTCATAGGCCTGGGCATGGGCGCCGGCTGGGCCTGGACCACCCGCATCTGGACGGAACCGGACGGTGTCGTGTGGACCAAGAGCACCAAGGCGAGCATCGCCGTGTGGCTCGGAGGCATAGCACTGCGGATCGGTGTCTTCGCCGTCGGCGCGGTCCTCGGGGTGCACCAGGACAGCTCCGCCCTGATGCTCGGCCTCGCCGGCACCCTGCTGGTCCGCGGCGGAATCCTGGTCTGGCGGGCCCAGAGCCTCGGCGCCATGAGTCGTACCGCCCCGGCGTACGGTGACGTCAGGAGGCCGGCATGGAAGGAGCGCGTGTGACGGAGAACGCCTGGACACGCTGGCCGTCGCGCGAAGCACTCGGCCGCGAGGGAATCTCCCGGCCCCGGCGCATGCTCGCCTGGGCGGTCCGGCTGTTCGTGCTCGCCATGCTCCTGTGGGGCGCGTTCCACCAGAAGCCCGTCGGTCTCTGGGGGGCGCTGGCGGCAACGGCGGGGGTGCTGATCGCCGCCGGCGTGTCCTGGGCCTTCTTCCGGACCACCTACGAGCACCGGCTGATCCCGTCCCTGGCACTCATCACCGTGCTGCTGGCCATCGCCGTCGCCGCCCAGGCCACGGGGTTCAGAGGCCCGGCCCTGGTGATCTGGTGCGGCTGCGGCATCAGCGCCCTGGAGCGGCTGCCGCTCGCGGCCGCCGGCCCCGTGACGTCGGTGGCCCTGGCCTCCTACTCCGCGTTCAACAACGACGTCTGGCTGACCACGGCCGCCACGGTGGCGGGCATGGCCCTCGCCGGATACGTCCTGCGGCTGGACGCGGAGGCCCGGGGCAGCGCGCAGCGGCTGCTCGCCCAGGAGCGTGCCGCCCGGGCCGCCGAGGCCGAGTCCGCGGCGCTGGCCGAGCGGGCCCGGATCGCCCGTGAGATCCACGACGTGCTGGCCCACAGCCTCTCGGCGCAACTCGTGCACCTGGAAGCGGCCCGGCTGCTGATCGAGAACGGCGCGGACCGCGACCGGATCCTGGAGCGCGTGGTCGCCGCCCGGGGCATGGCCCGGGACGGCCTCACCGAGACCATGCAGGCGCTGTCCGCCCTGCGGGGCGAACTGACGCCGCTGGAGGACTTCCTGGGCGAGCTCGTCAGCGGCGCCGACAGCGCCGAGGTCACCGTCACGGGTGAGCGCAGGCCCC
>NZ_JBSGDB010000598.1:0-4874 GCF_053602155.1 Streptomyces sp. NPDC004561 | reverse complement strand
CGCGCGGGGGCGGCGGCGGGGGTGGCGGGCGTGCCGGGGCGGCTTGTCGACATGTCGGTCAGCATGCGGATTCGCTCCTGAACGTGGTTTCAGGGCACGGCCGGGAAAAGGATTCCGGGTCGGCCCGAACGGTGCTGTCAGGGTTCGCCGCGGGGTGTGCCGCCGAGCCCGCCAGGAGGGGGCCCAGTCAGCCTTGCGGTTCCCGCTGGGCGCGCGCCTCCGGTCCGAAGCACGAGATTCCGTCTGCCCCCCGGCACCGGGGGCAAACGCCGGTGCGGGTCAACTTCACCGGGAGGGGTTCAGTTCAGCGGCACGACGGCGGTGATGCGCTTGCCTCCGCAGGGCAGTTCGGCGACCCTGACGTCCCGGGCCAGCCGGCAGACGATGGGCCAGCCGCGGCCGTGGAGCTGGGAGTGGCCGCACTCGTCCACGGGCGCCACGCTCACCGGGACCTCGTCGCTGCGGTCGCTCACCGAGACCCGAACCCCGCCCGGGTCCACGTCGACGTCGAAGCCGGTGATGCCGCCGCCGTGCAGGATGGCGTTGGTGGTGAGCTCCGAGGTGACCAGCAGGGCGTCCTCCATGACCTCGGCGCCGCAGGGGATGGCGCGCTCCCGGCACCGCTCGGCGACCAGGCGCTGTACCGTTCTGCGCGCCTCGGCGGGCCGGGACGGCGGTCGGCGGCAGGGGTCCCGCAGGGGCGCGGTAGCGCTGGTCGGGTAGTTGTCGGGCATCCTTTCCTCCCTGGGCGACACCGGGATCGTGTGGGCCTGTGCCCGGCTTGCGTGGTCTCTCCTCTTCCGGCTGACCCCCTGCGGCGCCGTCAAACACGTTCGGTGTGGATGCCATCACGGCGGTCCGGCCGGGTACCCGGTCCCCATGACCGATGTGGTGGACGCGGACGAGTTGTTGCGACGTATCCAGCGGGGCCGGGACCACGCGGCCGAGGCGGAGCGGGTCTGGTCGGAGCGTGCGCAGGGGCTGACGGCGACCGATCCGGACGGCGCGCGGGAGGCGGCGGACCGGGCGCGGGCCTACGAGGCGGTGCTGCGGGTGCTGGACGAGATCGTCAGTCCGGGCGGGCCTTCGGCGACGGAGGAGGGAGCGAGGCAGGTCACGTGACCTGCTCCGATTTCCGGAACGGACACCAAGTGGTTTATCGTTCATCCATACGTGACGCACGAGTGGGCCGGAACCGTCCTTCCCCCCGCCCGCGTCACCGCGAACGGCCCTGGCCGGCCTCCCCCGTCCGGCCAGGGCTTTTTCCTGCCCGGACGGCGGCGGGACCGGGAAAAGGCGCGTCCTTCGAGGTGCCCGGGGCAGCGGCAGCGGCTGAAATGGGCTTAGGGAAAGCACCCGAACCGCCGCCGGCGAGGAGCCCCGCGCCATGACCAAAGCGATAAAACTGCTGACAGCGCTGCCCCAGGCGCAGCGCGAGCGCCTGATGGAGCTGGCCAAGGAGACCTCCTTCCCGGAGGACACCCGCATCTTCGAGGCGGGCGGCACGGCCGACCGGTTCTGGGTGATCCGCTCGGGCGCGGTCCATCTGGACCAGCAGGTCACCTCGCGCCAGCGGGTGACCGTGGCCACGCTCGGCGCGGGCGACCTGCTCGGCTGGTCCTGGCTGTTCCCGCCCTATCAGTGGGACTTCGGCGCGGTGGCCTTCAGCAACGTACGGGCCTACGAGTTCGACGGGCCCCCGGTGCTCGCGCTGTGCGTGGAGGACCCGCTGCTCGGGCTGTCGCTGGTGCGGACGGTGGCCGAGATCCTCGCCAACCGTCTGGAGACGACCCGCGGCAAGCTGATGGACCAGTACGCGCTGCGCCGCCGCAGCCCGCTGTAGGCCCTCAGATCCGGTAGCGCCGCAGCGCCGGTACGGCGGCGGCCAGGGCCAGCATGAGCACGACGACCAGCGCGCCGCCGCCCGCCACGGCGGCGCGCGTGCCGAACGCCGAGCCGGCGGTGCCGTGCAGCACGTCGGCCAGGCGTGGGCCGCCCGCCACGACGACCGTGAACACGCCCTGCATCCGGCCGCGCATCTCGTCGGTCGCGGCCGACAGCAGGATCGCGCCCCGGAACACCATCGAGATCATGTCCGCGATCCCGGCCGCGGCGAGGAACGCCATGGCGACCCAGAGGTTGCCGCTCAGCCCGAACCCCGCGATGGCCACGCCCCAGCCGACGACCGCCCAGACGACCATCCAGCCGTGCCGGCGGGCCCGGGAGAACACGCCGGAGAACAGCCCGCCGAGCACGGCGCCGACCGGGATGCCGGCGAACAGCACGCCGAGCGCGAGACCTTCGCCGAAGGGGTGGTAGGTCTCCGCGGCCAGCTGCGGGAACAGGGCGCGGGGCATGCCGAAGACCATGGCGACGATGTCGGCGAGGAAGGACAGCAGCAGTACCTTGTGCCCGGACATGTACTGGAACCCGGCCGCGATCTCGCGCATCCCGGCGCGGCGGGCGGGGACGTCGCCGAGCGGCGGCAGCGCGGGCAGCCGGAAGACGGCCCACACGGTCACGCACAGCGCCAGGGAGTCGACGAGGTACAGCTCGGGCAGCCCGATGACCGGGATGAGCACACCGGCGAGCAGCGGGCCGGCCACCAGACCGGTCTGCATCACCGTGGAGCCGAGCGCGTTGGCCGCGGGCAGCTGCGCCGCCGGCACCAGCCGGGCTATGGAGGCGTTGCGGGCCGGGGAGTTGAGGCCGAAGAACGCCTGCTGCACCGCGAGCAGCGCCATCAGGACGACGACCGAGTCCAGACCGGTGACGGCCTGCGCCCAGAACAGCAGCGAGGTGACCGCGATCCCGATGTTGGTGACCAGCAGCAGCTTGCGGCGGTCCACGGTGTCGGCGACCGCCCCGCCCCACAGCGCGAACACCACCATGGGCACGAGGCCCGCGAGGCTCGCGTAGCCGACCCAGGCCGAGGAGTGCGTGATGTCGTAGATCTGCTTGGGTACGGCGACGGCGGTGAGCTGGCTGCCGACGGCGGTGACGATGGTCGAGGACCACAGCCGCCGGAAGGCCGGGACGCGCAGGGGGCGGGTGTCCATCGCCCAGCGGCGCCAGCCCGGCCGGGGCTGGGCGTCGTCGGCCACGGGCGACTCGGTGTCGGCCTTGGTACTGCTGCTCTCGCTGGTGTCCACGGATGTCCTGGTTGCTCGCTACATCATTTAACTTCGAGAGCCTAACTATTACAGCAACTCTTTCGCTGAGCGAACTACTTGTCTCAGCCACCCGCGAGCAGCGAGACGCCCAGCGCCAGCATGGTGGCGGCGACCAGGCCGTCCAGGACCCGCCAGGCGCCGGGCCGGGCCAGGAACCGGCCCAGCAGCCGGGCGCCGAAGCCGAGCGCGGTGAACCAGCACAGGCTCGCGACCGCGGCGCCGAGCCCGAAGGTCCAGCGCAGCGGACCCCGGTCGGCCGCGAGGGAACCGAGCAGGAAGACCGTGTCCAGGTAGACGTGCGGGTTGAGCCAGGTCATCGCCAGGCAGGTGAGCACCGCCCGGCGCCGGGACCCGGCGGCCTCGCCCTCGGCCACGAGGCCGGTGCCGGGCCGCAGGACGCGGCGGCCGGCGAGGAGGCCGTAGCAGAGCAGGAAGGCGCCGCCGACGATCGCGACCGCCCGGAGCGCGCCCGGCCAGGCCACCACGACCGCGCCTACCCCGCCGACGCCGAGCGAGATCAGCACCGCGTCGGACAGCGCGCAGATGCCGACCACGGCGAGCACCGCGTCACGGCGCACCCCCTGCCGCAGGACGAAGGCGTTCTGGGCGCCGATGGCGACGATCAGGGACAGGCCGGTGCCGAAACCGGCGACCGCCGCGGTCAGGGAGTTGCTCATGCGTTCGAAACTAGGGTCGCGGCAGGAGCAAGTACAGCTAAAGATTCTTACGTATCCTTAGCAGCCGTGATGGAGCCGATGAGGGACCTGCCCCTGGAGCAGGTGCGCACGCTGCTCGCCGTGGTCGACGAAGGCACCTTCGACGCGGCGGCCGCCGCCCTGCACGTGACGCCGTCGGCGGTCAGCCAGCGGGTCAAGGCCCTCGAACAGCGCACCGGCCGGGTGCTGCTCCAGCGCACCAAGCCGGTGCGGCCCACGGAGTCCGGCGCGGTGCTGGTGCGGTTCGCGCGCCAGCTCGCCCGGCTGGAGCGGGACACCTGGGGCGAGCTGGGGCTGAGCGGCGCCGGGGAGCCGACGCGGGTGTCGGTCGCGGTGAACGCGGACTCGCTGGCGACCTGGTTCCTGCCGGCGCTCACCCGGGTGCCGGGGCTCTGCTTCGAACTGCGTCGCGAGGACGAGGACCACACGGCCGCCCTGCTGCGCGAGGGCCTGGTGATGGCGGCGGTGACCTCCTCGCCCGACCCGGTGCCCGGCTGCACGGTCCGCCCGCTCGGCCGGATGCGCTATCTGCCGGTCGCCGCACCGGAGTTCACCCGCACCCGGCTGGCCGGGCGGCCCCTTCCCGAGACCCTGTCCGGCTCCCCCGTGGTGACCTTCGACCGCAAGGACGACTTCCAGGACGGCTTCGTACGCCGGCTGGGAGGCGGGTCCGCCGGGCCGCTCAGGCACCATGTGCCGACCTCGGAGGGCTTCCTCGGCGCGGTCGCCGCCGGCCTCGGCTGGGGCATGGTCCCGGAGGACCAGGCGGGGCCGCTGCTGGCGGACGGCCGGCTGGTCCTGCTCGCTCCCCGCGAGTGGATCGACGTCACGCTGCACTGGCAGCAGTGGAAACTCGACTCCCCCGCGCTCGCGGCACTGGCCGACGCGGTGACGGCGACCGCGGCCGAGGCGCTGCGCCGCTGACGGCGGCCGACGGCTGCACGCCCGGCTCCCGGCGGCCGGAAGCGGAGTAGCGTGCTTCGGG
>NZ_JBSGDB010000597.1:0-4888 GCF_053602155.1 Streptomyces sp. NPDC004561 | reverse complement strand
GGCGGTCCGTGCCTCGGGCGTCTTCGGGCGTCGGCTGGTCCGGGCCGCCCGCGCCGCCGCCCCCGCCCGGGGATGGTCGCCGCGCGGCACGGTGCTGATCACTGGCGGTACGGGTGCGCTGGGTGGGCGTGTGGCCCGCTGGCTCGCCGGTGCGGGTGCGGAGCACCTGGTGCTCACCAGCCGCCGTGGTCTCGACGCCCCCGGCGCCGCCGGTCTCAAGGCCGAGTTGGAGGAGGCGGGCGTGCGCGTGACCGTGGCCGCCTGTGACGTGGCCGACCGCGAGGCGGTGGCCGCGCTGCTCGCCGAGCACCCCGTCAACGCCGTCGTCCACGCCGCGGGCGTCGGCGGCCACGCCATGATCGACGACTCCGACCCGGCCGGGTTCGCCCGCACCGTGGCGGCGAAGGCCGCGGGCGCCATGCACCTGGACGAACTGCTGGCCGGTCAGGAGCTCGACGCGTTCGTCATGTTCTCCTCGGGCGCCGGTGTCTGGGGCGGCGCCAGTCAGGGCGCCTACTCGGCGGCCAACGCCTACCTGGACGCCCTCGCCGAGTACCGGCGGGCCCACGGCCGTACCGCGCTCGCCGTCTCCTGGGGCGGCTGGGCCGAGGGCGGCATGGCCGGCGTCGGCGACGGAGAGGAGATGCTGCGCCGCCGCGGCCTGCCCCCCATGCGGCCCGCCCTCGCGATCTCCGCGCTCCAGCAGGCGCTGGCCGACGGCGAGACCACCCTCACCGTCGCGGACTTCGACTGGGAGCGGTTCATCGGCCCGTTCACCGTCACCCGCCCCAGCGCCCTGCTCTCCGACGTACCCGAGGCGCGCCGCGCCCTGGAGGCCCCGGCCTCCGGCGGCGCCGAAGCCGGCAACGCGCTCGCCGCGAAGCTGACCGCGCTGCCGGCGGGGGAGCGGGACCGCACGCTGGTGGACCTCGTCCGCACGCACGCGGCCGCCGTGCTCGGCCACGACGGCGTCGCGGCGGTGGAGCCCGGCCGGGCGTTCAACGACCTCGGCTTCGACTCGCTCACCGCCGTAGAACTGCGCAACAAGCTCACGGCCGACACCGGCCTGAAGCTGCCCACCACGCTGGTCTTCGACTACCCGAACGCCACGGCCCTGGCCCGGTTCCTGCGCGCCGAACTGCTCGGTTCGCAGGGCGCCGCGGAGCAGGAGCGGCACACGGCCGCCGCCGGCGACGAGCCCATCGCGATCGTGGCGATGAGCTGCCGCCTCCCCGGCGGCGTCGACTCGCCCGAGGCCCTGTGGCAGCTCGTGACGTCCGGCGGCGACGCGATCTCCGGCTTCCCCGAGGACCGCGGCTGGGACGTCGAGAACCTCTACGACCCCGACCCGGGCACCCCGGGCAGGACGTACACGCGCGACGGCGGATTCCTCCACGACGCGGGCGACTTCGACGCCGCGCTGTTCGGGATCTCGCCGCGCGAGGCACTCGCGATGGACCCCCAGCAGCGTCTGCTGCTGGAGGCCTCGTGGGAGGCGTTCGAACGGGCCGGCATCGATCCGGCCTCCCTGAAGGGCAGCCGCACCGGCGTGTTCGTCGGCATGTCCTACCAGGGCTACGGCGCGGGCCTCCCGGAGGTCCCCGAGGGCGTCGAGGGCCACCTGCTCACCGGCAGCGCCGCGAGCGTCGTCTCCGGGCGCGTGGCCTACTCGTTCGGCCTGGAGGGCCCCGCCGTCACCGTGGATACGGCGTGCTCGTCGTCGCTGGTCGCCCTGCACCTGGCCATCCAGTCGCTGCGGGGCGGCGAGAGCACGATGGCCGTCGCGGGCGGTGTGAACGTCATGGCCGTACCGGCCGCGTTCGTGGAGTTCAGCCGGCAGCGTGGCCTGTCGCCCGACGGCCGCTGCAAGGCGTTCGGCGCCGGCGCCGACGGCACCGGCTGGGCGGAGGGCGTGGGCGTGGTGCTCGTGGAGCGCCTCAGCGACGCCGTGCGCAACGGCCACGAGGTCCTCGCGGTCGTGCGGGGCAGCGCGGTCAACCAGGACGGCGCGTCCAACGGCCTGACCGCGCCGAACGGTCCGGCGCAGCAGCGGGTCATCCGCCAGGCACTGGCCTCCGCCGGGCTCACCGAAGCCGATGTCGACGCGGTGGAGGCGCACGGCACGGGCACGACGCTGGGCGACCCGATCGAGGCGCAGGCGCTGATCGCCACGTACGGCCGGGAGCGGCCGGCGGACCGGCCGCTGTGGCTGGGCTCCCTGAAGTCCAACATCGGCCACGCCCAGGCGGCGTCCGGCGTGGCCGGTGTGATCAAGATGGTCATGGCGATGCGCCACGGCGTCCTCCCCCGGACGCTGCACGCGGACGAGCCGACGCCACACGTGGACTGGACCGCGGGCGCGGTACGGCTGTTGACGCAGGCCGTCGACTGGCCGGAGACGGACCGCCCGCGCCGGGCCGCCGTGTCGTCCTTCGGCGTCAGCGGCACCAACGCCCACACGATCATCGAGCAGGCCCCGGCGGCCGAACCGGCCGCCGTCGCACCGGTCGAGGTCACCTCGGCGACCGTGCCGTGGGTGCTGTCCGGCAAGTCCGAGGCCGCGCTGCGCGCCCAGGCCGAGCGCCTGCTGTCCCTCACCGCCGAGGGCACCGAACCGTCCCTCACCGCCGACCTGTCCCTCAGCGCCGACGGCACCGAACCGTCCCTCACCGACGTCGGCTTCTCGCTGGCCACCACCCGGGCCGCGCTGGAGCACCGCGCCGCCGTGGTCGGTGCCGACCGCGGCCGGATCGCGGAGGGCCTGCGGGCCCTGGCCTCGGGGTCGCCCGCTCCCGGCGTCGTCCTCGGCCGCGCCGACGCCGGCCAGGTCGGGTTCCTGTTCTCCGGGCAGGGCTCGCAGCGCATCGGCATGGGGCGTGAGTTGTACGAGGCGTTCCCGGCCTTCGCGGAGGCGTACGACGAGGTGTGCGCCCACCTCGACCGGCACCTCGAACGGCCGCTGCGGGACGTGGCGTTCGGCGAGAACGGTCACGAGGACGGCGAGGAGCTGAACCGCACCGCCTTCACCCAGCCCGCGCTGTTCGCGCACGAGGTCGCCGTCCACCGGCTGCTGGAGTCCTGGGGCGTGCGGCCGGACTACCTGGCCGGACACTCCGTGGGGGAGATCGCGGCCGCGCACGTGGCCGGGGCCCTGTCGCCGGCGGACGCGGCCACACTGGTGACGGCGCGTGCCGCGCTGATGCAGGCCATGCGGGGCGGGGCGATGATCGCCGTCGAGGCCACCGAGGACGAGGTGCGGCCCCACCTCACCGACGACGCCGACATCGCGGCGATCAACGGCCCGCGGTCCGTCGTGGTCTCCGGAGCCGAGGACGCCGTAGCGGCCGTCGCGGACCTCTTCGCCAGGGAGGGCCGCAAGACCTCCCGGCTCACCGTGAGCCACGCGTTCCACTCGCCGCTGATGGACCCCGTGCTGGAGGACTTCGCGCGCGTCGTCGGCGGTCTGCGCTTCGAGACGCCCCGGATACCGGTCGTCTCGAATCTCACCGGTGAGCTCATCGACGCCTACACGGCGGACTACTGGGTCCGGCACGTCCGCGAGGCCGTGCGCTTCGCCGACGGTATCCGGACGCTGGGCGAGCTGGGCGTGACCACGTTCGTGGAGACCGGCCCCGGAGCGGTGCTGAGCGCCATGGCCCAGGGCTGCCTGGACGGCGCGGTCACCGTTCCCTCCGCACGGTCCGGCAGCCCCGAGCCCGAGGCGATCACCGGCGCAGTCGCGCAGCTCCATGTGCACGGCGTCCCCGTCGAATGGCAGGCGTTCTTCGCCGGCCGCGGCGCCCGGCGCGCCCACCTGCCCACCTACGCCTTCCAGCACCAGAGGTACTGGCTGGAGGCCGGCGCGCCCGCGGCCGCCGCCGCGAGGACCGACGCCGTGGAGGCCGGGTTCTGGGAGACGGTGGAGCGCGAGGACGCCCAGTCCCTCGCCGCCATCCTCGATCTGCCCGCCGAGCAGCTGGACGCGGTGCTGCCCCGGCTGTCCGCGTGGCGCCGGCAGCAGCGCCGGGAGTCCGCCGTGGAAGGCTGGTCCTACCGCACGGGCTGGAAGCCGCTCAGCGGCCTCAGGGCCCGCGAACTGCCGGGCGACTGGCTGTTCCTGGCCACCGAGGACACCTCGGCCGGAGAGTGGAGCGCCGCCGTCGCCGACGGGCTCGCCGCCCGCGGGGCCCGGCTGGTTCGGGTGGCGGTCGATTCGGCCGCCGACCGCGGCGCGCTGCTGCGGCAGCTCGGCGACGCCGTCCGGGAGACCCCGGTCGACGGCGTGATCTCCCTGCTCGGCACCGACGAGCGGCCCCACGCCGGACGCCCGGCCCTCTCCGTCGGCACCGCGCTGTCCCTCGCGCTCGTCCAGGCCCTCGGCGACGCGGGCATCGACGCCCCGCTGTGGGTGCTGACCAGGTCCGCCGTGTCCACCGGCCGTGCGGACGCGGTGCCGAGCGCCGCCCAGAACGCCGTGTGGGGCCTCGGCCGGGTCGCCGCGCTGGAGCACGCCCCGCGCTGGGGCGGTCTGGTCGACCTGCCGGACACGGTCGACGACCGGGTCGCCGGCCGCCTCGCCGCCGTCCTCGGTCAGTCGGCCGAGGACCAGGTCGCGATCCGCGCCCGCGGCGTGTTCGGCCGCAGGCTCACCCGCGCGGCCGCCCGCCGGAACACGCGGGCGGGGCAGGGGTGGTCGCCGCGCGGCACGGTGCTGATCACCGGTGGTACGGGCGCGTTGGGCGGGCACGTGGCCCGCTGGCTCGCCGGCGCCGGTGCCGAACACCTCGTGCTCACCAGCCGCCGTGGCCTCGACGCGCCCGGCGCGGCCGAGCTCGTCGCGGAGCTGGAGGCGACGGGTGTCCGTGTCACCGTCGCCGGGTGCGACGTC
>NZ_JBSGDB010000596.1:0-4897 GCF_053602155.1 Streptomyces sp. NPDC004561 | reverse complement strand
CGTGTACGACAACGGGAACACGCGCCTGACGAAGTGGCTCAACGACGGCATCCCGCCCGGGGCTCACCGCCGAACGGTTCGTCGCCGACCCCCACGGCCCGGCGGGCAGCCGCATGTACCGCACCGGCGACCTGGTGCGCAGGCGCGCCGACGGCGAGCTGGAGTACATCGGGCGCGCCGACGAGCAGGTCAAGGTGCGCGGGTTCCGGATCGAGCTCGGCGAGATCGAGGCCGCGCTGGCCGGGCACCCGGAGATCGGCCAGGTGGCCGTCCTCGCCCGCCGGGACCGCGCCGAGGACACGCGGCTCGTCGCCTACCTGGTGCCCGCGAAGGACGGCGCGCCCAGCGCGGAAGAGCTGCGGGCCCGGCTGCGGGAGCGGCTGCCGGAGTACATGGTCCCGGCCGCGTTCGTCACCCTGGACGCGCTGCCGCTGACCGCCAACGGCAAGCTGGACCGTGCCGCGCTGCCGGAGCCCGAGGTGACGGCCGCCCCGGGCGGCCGGAGCGCGCGGACACCGCGGGAGCAGGTCCTCGCCGAGCTGTTCGCCGAGGTGCTGGGCGTGCCCGAAGTCGGCCTGGACGACGGGTTCTTCGACCTGGGCGGCCACTCCCTCCTCGCGACGCGCCTGGTCGCGCGGGTGCGTGCGGTGCTCGGTGTGGAGCTGGAACTGCGGGCCCTGTTCGAGACGCCGACGGTGGCGGGTCTCGCCGCCGGCCTCGGCGAGGCCGGACAGGCGCGCCGGGCGCCGGCCCCGCGGCAGCGCCCGCGGCACACCCCGCTCTCCTTCGCGCAACGGCGGCTGTGGTTCCTGCACCAGCTGGAGGGCGGCGGCCCCGCCTACCACATCCCGCTGGCCTGGAGGCTCACCGGGGACCTCGACCGCGCCGCCCTGCGGGCGGCCCTCGCCGACGTCGTCGCCCGCCACGAGACCCTGCGGACGGTGTTCCCCGAACACGACGGAACCCCGTACCAGCGGGTCCTGGACGCGGCGGAGGCCGCCCCCGGGCTGCCCGTCACCGAAGCCGTCGAGACCGAGCTGCCGGACCTGCTCGGGCAGGCCGTGGCGCGCGGTTTCGACCTCGTCACCGAACTGCCCGCGCGCGCCGAGCTGTTCGCGCTCGGCCCGGACGAGCACGTGCTGCTGATCGTGGTCCACCACATCGCCGGCGACGGCTGGTCCATGGGGCCCCTCGTCGCCGACCTGTCCACGGCGTACGCGGCACGGCTGGCCGGTGCGGAGCCGGAATGGGCGCCGCTGCCGGTGACTTACGCCGACTACACCCTGTGGCAGGAGGAGCTGCTGGGCGAGCGCCAGGACCCCGACAGCCTGTCCGCCCGCCAGACCGCGTACTGGACGGCGACGCTGGCCGGCCTGCCGGAGCAGATCCCGCTGCCCACCGACCGCCCCCGACCCGCCACGACCTCGTACGACGGTCTTCACCTGCCGGTGGAGTTCGACGCGGAACTGCACCAGGGGCTCAGCGCGCTGGCCCGGGAACGCGGCGTCAGCATGTACATGGTGCTCCAGGCGGGGCTCGCCGCCCTCCTGACCCGTATGGGCGCGGGTACCGACATCCCCCTCGGCAGCCTCATCGCTGGCCGCACCGACCAGGCCCTGGACGACCTCGCCGGCTTCTTCGTCAACACCCTCGTCCTGCGCACCGACACCTCCGGCGATCCGACCTTCGCCGAACTGCTCGGCCGGGTGAGGGAACGGGCACTGGGCGCCTACGCCCACCAGGACCTGCCGTTCGAGCACCTGGTGGAGGCACTCAACCCGGCCCGGTCACTGTCCCGCCAGCCGCTGTTCCAGGTCCTGCTCGCGCTGCAGAACATGCCCCGCCGGGACTTCCACCTGCCCGGCGTACGCGCCGACATCCACCTCGTCCACACTCCGACCGCCATGTTCGACCTCGGGTTCCACCTGGTCGAACGCGGCGGGACCGGCACCCCCGCGGGCATCCACGGATACGTCGAGTTCGCCACCGATCTCTTCGACCGGGAAACGGTCGAGACGCTGTTCGCCCGCTGGACGCTGTTGCTGCGCGCGGCGGTCGCCCACCCCGACCGGCCCATCGGCGCGCTCGACATCCTCACCGCCGAGGAACGGCACACCCTGCTGGTCGAACACAACACCACCGCCGTCGAGTTCCCCGCCACCAGCCTGCCGGAGCTGTTCGCGGCCCAGGTCCGGGCCACACCCGACACACCCGCCGTCATCTGCGGTGACACCACCCTGACCTACGCGGAGCTGGACGCCCGCGCCAACCGGCTCGCCCACGCCCTCATCCGGCGCGGCGCGGGCCCCGAGCGGATCGTGGCGCTGCGGCTGCCCCGCTCGGCCGGCTATGTGGTCGCGGTGCTGGCGGTGCTCAAGACCGGCGCCGCGTACCTTCCGATCGACCCGGACTACCCGCCGTCGCGGACCGCGTTCATGCTGGACGACGCGCGCCCGGCGCTGGTCCTGGACGACCCGCGGGACGTCGAGACCGATCCCGGGGACCCCGGCACCGATCCGGCGGTCGCGATCGATCCGCGCCACCCCGCCTACGTCATCTACACCTCCGGTTCCACCGGCCGCCCCAAGGCCGTCGTCATGCCCTCCGGCGCCCTGGTGAACCTCCTCCAGTGGCACCACCGCGCCGTCGGCGGCCGGCCCGGCGCCCGCGTCGCCCAGTTCACGGCGGTCAGCTTCGACGTCTCCGTGCAGGAGATGCTCTCCGCCCTGCTGTTCGGCAAGACCCTGGTGGTCCCTTCCGACGGGCAGCGGCGCAGCGCCGAGCTGCTGGCACAGTGGCTCGACGACCACCAGGTGGAAGAGCTGTACGCGCCGAACCTCGTCCTCGAAGGGCTCGCCGAGGCGGCCGAGGAACAGGGCCGCGACCTGCCGGACCTGCGGGTGATCGCACAGGCCGGCGAGGCGATGCGGCTGGGCAGCCGGCTCCGGCGCCTGCACGCCCGCCGCCCCGGCCGGGCCCTGCACAACCACTACGGCCCGGCCGAGACACACGTCGTCACGGCCTATCCGCTCCCCGCCGACCTCACCGCATGCCCCTTGCCCGTCCCCATCGGCCGCCCGATCGCCAACACCCGGGTGTACGTGCTCGACACCGCGCTGCGGCCCGTGGCCCCCGGTGTCGCGGGCGAGCTGTACCTGGCCGGCGTCCAGCTGGCCCGCGGCTATCTGCGCCGGCCGGGCCTGACGGCGAGCCGGTTCACGGCCGACCCCTACGGACCGGCGGGCTCGCGGATGTACCGCACCGGCGACCTCGTCCGCCGGCGCGCGGACGGCGAGCTGGAGTTCCTGGGCCGCGCGGACCACCAGGTCAAGGTGCGCGGGTTCCGCGTCGAGCCCGGCGAGATCGAGGCACAGCTGGTCGCCCACCCCTCGGTCGCACAGGCCGCGGTGGTGGCACGCGAGGACCGGCTGGTGGCCTACGTGGTGCCCGCCGCCACGGGGGCGGACGGCCTCGGCGAGTACCTGCGGGAACGGCTCCCCGACTACATGGTGCCGTCGGCGATCGTCACGCTGGACGCGCTGCCGCTGACCCCCAACGGAAAGCTGGACCGCGCCTGGCTGCCCGCACCCGGGGGCACCGACCCCGGTGCCCGCGCGCCACGCACCCCGCAGGAGCAGATCCTGTGCGAGCTGTTCGCCGAGGTGCTCGGCGTCCCGCGGGCCGGCGTGGACGACGACTTCTTCGACCTGGGCGGCCACTCGCTGCTGGCCACCCGGCTGGTCTCGCGGATCCGCGTCACCCTCGGCGTCGAGCTGGAGCTGCGCACCCTCTTCGAGACTCCGACGCCCGCCGGGCTCGCCGCCGGCCTGCTCGGCGCCGCCACCGCGCGGACACCGCTGGTCGCGCGCCGCCGCCCGGAGCCCATGCCGCTCTCGTTCGCCCAGCGCCGCCTGTGGTTCCTCCACCAGATGGAAGGACCCGGCGCCACCTACCACATGCCGCTGGCGCTGCGGCTCACCGGTGACCTCGACCGGGGCGCGCTCCGCTCCGCGCTGACGGACGTGGCGGCCCGGCATGAAGTGCTGCGCACGGTGTTCCCGCACCACGACGGAGTGCCCTGCCAGCGGATCCTCGACGCCGCCGAGGCCGGAATCCCCCTGACCGTCACCGGGACCACCGAGGCGGACCTGCCGGAGGTGCTGCGTACCCGAGTGGCCCGCGGCTTCGACCTGGCCACCGAACCGCCGGTCAGGGCCGAGCTCTTCGCACTCGCGCCCGACCAGCACGTGCTGCTGGTCCTGCTGCACCACATCGCCGGTGACGGCTGGTCCCTGGAGCCGCTCTCCCGCGACCTGGCGACCGCCTACACGGCCCGGTGCAAGGGCGAGGCACCCGCATGGCGACCGCTGCCCGTCGGCTACGCCGACTACACGCTGTGGCAGCACGACATCCTCGGTGACGAGACCGACTCCGGCAGCGCCTTCGCCGAGCAAGTCGCCTATTGGGAGCGTAAGTTGGCGGGGCTGCCGGAACAGCTCCGGCTGCCCGCCGACCGCCCGCGCCCGGCCACCGCCTCCCACCGCGGCGATCTGGTCACCTTCGAACTGGACGCCGCACTCCACACCGGGTTGGCGGACCTGGCGCGGCGCTGCGGGGCGAGCCTGTTCATGGTGCTGCAGGCAGCCCTCGCCGCCCTCTACACCCGGCTCGGCGCGGGCACCGACATCGCTGTCGGCAGCCCGGTCGCGGGGCGCACGGACGAGGCTCTGGACGACCTGGTCGGGTTCTTCGTCAACACCCTGGTGCTGCGCACCGACACCTCCGGCGACCCGTCGTTCACCGAACTGGTGGGCCGGGTGCGGGAGTCGGCGCTGGAGGCGTTCGCGCACCAGGACGTGCCGTTCGAGCATCTGGTGGAGGTGGTCAACCCCGCGCG
>NZ_JBSGDB010000595.1:0-4905 GCF_053602155.1 Streptomyces sp. NPDC004561 | reverse complement strand
GCCGCGGCCGCGGCGGGCGCCTCCTCGATGATGGTGTGCGCGTTGGTGCCGCCGATGCCGAAGGACGACACCGCGGCCCGGCGGGGCCCGGCGATCCCGGGCCACGGCACCGGCTCGGTCAGCAGCCGCACGGCGCCCGCCGACCAGTCGACGTGCGCGGTCGGCTCGTCCACGTGCAGGGTCTGCGGCAGCACGCCGTGCCGCATCGCGAGCACCATCTTGATCACACCGGCGACGCCCGCGGCCGCCTGCGTGTGACCGATGTTGGACTTGATCGAGCCCAGCCACACCGGCCGGTCGTCGGAGCGTTCCTGCCCGTACGTGGCGAGGAGCGCCTGCGCCTCGATCGGGTCCCCGAGCCGGGTGCCCGTGCCGTGGGCCTCGACGGCGTCCACGTCGGCCGGCGTGAGCCCGGCGGAGGCCAGGGCCTGCCGGATCACCCGCTGCTGGGAGGGTCCGTTGGGCGCGGTCAGACCGTTGGACGCACCGTCCTGGTTCACCGCGCTGCCGCGGACCACCGCCAGCACCTGGTGCCCGTTCCGACGGGCGTCGGACAGCCGTTCCACCAGCAGCAGGCCGACGCCTTCGCCCCAGCCCGTGCCGTCGGCACCGGCCGCGAACGCCTTGCACCGGCCGTCGGGCGAGAGCCCGCGCTGCCGGCTGAACTCCACGAACAGGTCCGGCGTGGTCATGACGGTGACGCCCCCGACCAGGGCCATCGTGCACTCGCCGCCCCGCAGTGCCTGCGCGGCGAGGTGGAGCGCCACGAGCGACGACGAGCACGCCGTGTCGACCGTGACCGCGGGGCCCTCGAGCCCGAAGGTGTAGGAGATGCGGCCGGAGACGACCGAGGCCGCCTTGCCGGTGAGCGCGTACCCCTCGATCTCCTCGGGCGCGTTGCGCAGCCCGTTGGCGTAGTCCTGGCCGTTGGTGCCGATGAAGACACCGGTGCGGCTGGCGCGGACGGACGCGGGGGCGATGCCGGCGCGCTCGAATGCCTCCCACGCGGTCTCCAGCAGCAGCCGCTGCTGCGGGTCCATGGCCAGCGCCTCGCGCGGAGAGATCCCGAAGAGACCTGCGTCGAAGCGGTCGGCGCCCTGGATGAAGCCGCCCTCGCGCGTGTACGTCCTGCCGGGCCGGTCGGGGTCGGGGTCGTAGAGGGCGTCGATGTCCCAGCCGCGGTCGGTGGGGAAGCCGGACATCGCGTCCCGGCCGGAGCTCAGCAGCTCCCACAGGTCCTCCGGCGACTGGACGCCGCCGGGGAAGCGGCAGCTCATGCTGACGATCGCGAGCGGCTCGTCGGCCGCGGCGGCCGTCGTCCGCGCGGCGTCCCCCGTCGGCCCGGACCGGCCGAGGAGCTCCTCGCCCAGGTGACGGGCCAGCGCGGTGGGGGTCGGGTGGTCGAAGACCAGGGTGGTGGGCAGCTTGAGGCCGGTGGCCGTGTTGAGCCGGTGGCGCAGTTCGACGGCTGTGAGCGAGTCGAAGCCGGTCTCGCGGAACGTCCGGTCGGCTTCGAAGCCGCCCTTGCCCCTGTGGCCGAGCACCGTGGCTGCCTGCTCGCGGACCAGGGCCAGCAGGATGCGGCCCTGTTCCCCCGGCGTGGCGCCGAGGAGGCGATGGACCAGCGCGGCCGCCGGCACGTCGGCGCTCCGCGCGGCCCGGTCGCGTGCTTCGAGGGCCTTGCGGGCCTCGGGCACACCGTGCAGCAGCGGGCAGGGGCGGGTGCCGGCGAAGGCCGGGACGAAGCGGTCCCAGTCCACGTCCGCGACGGTCACGGAGGTCTCGTCGTGGGTCAGCGCACCGTGCAGCACGGCGATCGCGGGAAGGGCCGGGATCGCCCGTACGCCGCGCCGCCGCAGGTGGTCACCGGCAACGCCGTCGGCCATGCCCCCGCCCGCCCAGGATCCCCACGCGACGGCCAGCGCGGGCAGGCCCTGCGCCCGGCGCTGCTCGGCGAGGGCGTCGAGGAAGGCGTTCGCGGCACCGTAGGCGCCCTGGCCGCCGTTGCCCCAGACGCCGGTCATCGAGGAGAAGAGCACGAAGGCGTCGAGGTCCCGGCGGTCCCGGGTGAGCTCGTGCAGGTGGAGCGCCGCGTCCACCTTGGGGCGCAGCACGTGGTCGAGGCGCTCGGGCGTGAGCGATTCGACCAGGCCGTCGTCGATCACGCCCGCGGTGTGCACCACGGCGTTCACGGTGTGCCGGCCGAACAACTCGGCGAGCGCGTCGCGGTCGGCCGCGTCGCACGCGGCGACGGTGACCTGAGCACCCAACTCCTCCAGCTCCGCACTGAGTTCCGCGGCGCCGGGGGCGTCGGGGCCACGGCGGCTGGTGAGCACCAGGTGCTCGGCACCGGCACCGGCGAGCCAGCGGGCCACGTGCCCGCCCAGCGCACCCGTACCACCGGTCACGAGCACGGTGCCGCGCGGCGACCAGGGTGCGTCCGCCGGTGCCGCGCTCCGCGGCGCGCGCACGAGACGACGGCCGGACACGCCGGAGGCGCGTACGGCGAGCTGGTCCTCGTCGGCCTGGGCCAGCAGCCCGGCCAGTCGCTCCAGCGCGCGGGAGTCGAGCTCGGCCGGCAGGTCGACGAGCCCGCCCCAGCGCTGCGGCTGTTCCAGGGCGACGATCCTGCCCAGGCCCCAGAGCCGGGCGGATACGGGGTCGGTCAGCGGATCCCCCGTGCCGGTCGACACCGCGCCGCTGGTCAGGCACCACAGCGGAGCCTCGATCCCGGCGTCGCCGAGGGCCTGGACGAGCAGGACGAGCCGTTGGAGCGCGTCCGTCCCCGCTTCTCCCTGTGCCGCGGCGAACAGGATGCCGTCGGCGTGTTCGTGCCCGGCGTCGGCCAAGGCCTGGGCGAGCGCGCCGCGGTCGGTGTCCTCACCCACGGCGAACGGTACGAGCGCGACGCCGAGTTCCGTGAGCCCGGCTCGGATCGCCTCGGTCCACGCGGTCTCCTCGGAGACCACGTAGAGCCAGGTCCCCGACGGAGTGGCCCCGACCACGTCACCGAGCGGCTGCCAGGTGATCCGGTAGCGCCAGCCGTCGGCGGTGGACTGCTCGCGCCGCTGCCTGCGCCAGGCTGACAACTTGGGTGCGACCACGTCCAGTTCGGCGGGCTCCAGTCCCAGGAGCGCACCTAGAGACGCCTGGTCGTCGCTCTCGACACGGTCCCAGAACTCGGTGTCCATCGCCTCCGGGACACCTGCGGCCGCCACCTGAGGCGAATCCAGCCAGTAGCGCTCCTGCTGGAAGGCGTAGGTCGGCAGGTCGACGCGCCGGGCACCCGGGAAGAGCGCCTGCCAGTCCGGGGATACGCCGTGGGTGTGCAGCTGCCCGATTGCGGTGACGAGCGCGTACGGCTCGGGGCGGTCGGCTCGGAGTACAGGGATGGTGACGACGTCGTCCACACAGCCCTGGGCCATGCCGCTGAGGACACCGCCCGGGCCGATCTCCACGAACGTCGTCACACCCAACTCGTGCAACGTCCCGATGCCGTCGGCGAACCGGACCGCCTCGCGGACGTGCCGGACCCAGTACTCCAGGGTGTACGACTCGGCCAGGCGACCGGTGAGGTTGGAAACCACCGGGATTCGCGGCTCGTTGAAGGTCAGACCCCGAATGACTCGTCCGAACTCCTCCAACATCGGATCCATCAACGGCGAATGGAACGCGTGACTGACCTTCAACCGTGACGTCTTACGACCCCGAGAGGCGAACACCTCGGCAACCGCCGCGACCGCATCCTCCGCACCGGAAACGACCACAGACTGCGGGCCGTTGACCGCCGCGATACCGACCTCGTCGGTCAGGAGGGGCAGCACCTCCTCCTCGGTCGCCTGCACAGCGACCATCGCCCCACCGGCAGGCAACGCCTGCATCAACGCAGCCCGCGCCGACACCAACTTCGCCGCATCCTCCAACGACAACACCCCAGCCACATGCGCGGCCGCGATCTCACCCACCGAGTGACCGGCCACGTAATCCGGCCGGACACCCCACGACTCCAGCAACCGGAACAACGCCACCTCAACGGCGAACAACGCAGGCTGCGTCGAACCCGTCTGGTTCAACTCCTCAGAGTCCACATCCACCGTGGCACCGAGATGCGCACACACCTCGTCATACGCCGCAGCGAACACCGGATAGGACGCATACAGCTCACGCCCCATCCCCAGCCGCTGCGAACCCTGCCCCGAGAACAAGAACCCGACCTTGCCCCCGACGGGACCGTCCACGGGAGCAGCGCCGGAGACAATCGCCTCCAGCCCCTGGCGGAACTCCCCAAGCTCCTCCCCCACGACCGCCGCACGGCGCTCCAGCACCGCACGCGACGTCGCCAGCGAGAACGCCACATCCTCCGGCCGAACCCCGGCACCCTCAACACCGTCGACGCCCTCAGCGTCCAGGAAGGACAGCAGCCGGCCCGCCTGCTCCCGCAGCGCCGCATCGCTCTTCGCCGACAGCACCCACGGAACCGGTCCGGCAACGGCCGTCCCGCGGGCGGGCTCCTCGCTCGGCGCGGCCTGTTCGACGATGACGTGCGCGTTGGTGCCGCTGATGCCGAAGGAGGACACCGCTGCCCGGCGCGGCGCGTCGGTCTCCGGCCACTGCACGGCCTCGGTCAGCAGCCGGACGTCACCGGCCGACCAGTCCACGTGCGGCGTCGGCTCGTCCACGTGCAGGGTCTGCGGCAGCACGCCGTGGCGCATCGCCATGACCATCTTGATCACGCCGGCCACGCCGGCCGCGGCCTGGGTGTGACCGATGTTCGACTTCAGCGAGCCCAGCCACAGCGGCCGGTCGCCGTCCCGTCCCCGGCCGTAGGCGGCGATGAGGGCTTCCGCCTCGATCGGGTCGCCGAGCCGCGTGCCCGTGCCGTGCGCCTCCACGGCGTCCACGTCC
>NZ_JBSGDB010000594.1:0-4908 GCF_053602155.1 Streptomyces sp. NPDC004561 | reverse complement strand
ACCCGAAACCGGCCGGCTGCGCTACGCCTCCCACCTGCCCGGCTGGCACTCCCCCACCCTGCTCGACGACCTCGCGGCGGCGCTACCGGATCGGCATCCCCGCCAGGGTCCTTGCGATGACGAGCCGCTGGATCTCGCTCGTGCCCTCGAAGATCGTGTAGATCGCGCTGTCCCGGTGCATCCGCTCCACCGGGTACTCCCGGGTGTAGCCGTTGCCGCCGAGGATCTGGATCGCCTGCGCGGTCACCTTCTTCGCCGTCTCGCTCGCGAACAGCTTGGACATCGACCCCTCGGCCGCGGTGAACGGCCTGCCGTTGACCGCCATCCACGAGGCACGCCAGACGAGCAGCCGGGCCGCGTCGATCTGCGTCCGCATGTCCGCGAGCTGGAAGGCGACCCCCTGGTTGTCGATGATGGGCCGCCCGAACTGCTCCCGGGTCCTGGCGTAGTCGAGGGCGACCTCGTAGGCGGCCCTCGCGGTGCCGATGGCCATGGCCCCGACAGCCGGGCGCGACGCCTCGAAGGTCGCCATCGCCGCGTTCTTCACCCGCTCGCCGCCGGCCGCCTTCGCCTTCTCCCGGGCCCGGGCGAGCCGCTCGTCCAGCTTGTCCTTGCCGCCGAGCAGGCAGGAGCCGGGGACGCGGACGCCGTCGAGGATGACCTCGGCGGTGTGCGAGGCGCGGATGCCGTGCTTCTTGAACTTCTGGCCCTGGGAGAGCCCCGGGGTGCCCGGCGGGACGATGAAGGAGGCGTGGCCCTTGGAGCCCAGTTCCGGGTCGACGATGGCCACCACCACGTGGACGTTGGCGATGCCGCCGTTGGTCGCCCAGGTCTTCGTGCCGTTGATCACCCACTCGTCCTTGGCCTCGTCGTACACGGCTCGCGTGCGCAGGGAGGCCACGTCGGAGCCGGCGTCGGGCTCGGACGAGCAGAACGCGGCGACCTTGACGTCGTTCTGGTCGCCGTACATCTGCGGGATCCAGGTGCCGATCTGCTCCTCGGTCCCGTTGGCGAGAACGCCCACGGCGGCGAGGCCGGTGCCCACAATGGAGAGGGCGATGCCCGCGTCGCCCCAGAACAGCTCCTCCATGGCCATCGGGATGCCGAGGCCGGTGGGGTCGAAGTACTGCTGTGCGTAGAAGTCGAGGGAGTAGATGCCGACCTTCGCGGCCTCCTGTATGACCGGCCAGGGAGTCTCCTCGCGCTCGTCCCACTCGGCGGCCGCCGGACGGATCACGTCCGCGGCGAAGCCGTGGAGCCAGTCCCGGACTTCCTTCTGTTCGTCGTTCAGCTCCATGGTGAACTCGGCCATGTCCCCTCCAGCGGCGGCAGTGCGATGTTACTAGCGGTAACACGAGTCTGTTACCGACGGGTAGGAAAAGTCAACCGCCGATGACGCCTCGGCATCCCGTTCGATGTCAGGCACACAGACAGTGTTAGTTTGCGCAGGCGTCACCGAAACAGCACGGGTGGGGAGAGCACAATGGACACCACACAGCGGACCGATCAGCAGCGGTCCGCCGATCGCCGACGGCGCGAGCTGCTGGAGGCCGCCGACCGGGTGGTGCTCCGCGACGGCCCGCAGGCGTCGATGAACGCGATCGCGGCGGAGGCGGGCATCACCAAGCCGATCCTCTACCGCCACTTCGGCGACAAGGGCGGACTGTACGCGGCGCTCGCCAAACGGCACACGGACGCACTGCTCGCCTCCCTGCGGGCCGCGCTGGACGCCCCCGCCGAGCGGCGGGAGCGGGTCGAGGCCACCCTGGACACCTACCTCGCCGCGATCGAGGCACGGCCCCAGGTGTACCGGTTCCTGATGCACCCCGCGGAGGGGAGCGTCGGCACCGACCACGGGTTCGACGTCGGCAAGCACAGCGCCCCGCTGCTGCGGCGGATGGGCGAGGAGCTGGCCCAGGTCATCGAGGAGCGCGTGGATCTCGGACCGGAGAGCCAGCAGCTGGCCCGGGTGTGGGGGCACGGGATCGTCGGGATGATGCACGCGGCCGGCGACTGGTGGCTGGGAGAACGGCCCTGCTCCCGCGCCGAATTGGTGCGGTCGCTGGCCGATCTCCTGTGGGGGCGGCTCGCGGCCGCGGGCGACAGGATCGGCGGCCCGGGGTTCTGACGGCCGTTCGTCACGCGCGGGTGCGCGGGGGCTGCTCGACCGGTCCCCCGTGCCCCTGACCCGGCCCGCTCGCCCGGTGCCACGAGGCCCGGGAGATCTGCCGCGTCAGCCGCCACCCGCGCCAGCCCGTGAGGTGGTCCGCGTACACGCGGCCCTCCAGGTGGTCGCACTCGTGCTGCAGGCATCGGGCGAAGAAACCCGTGCCGTGCACGGTGACCGGCTCACCGGTCACCGTGAAACCCTCGACGACCGCGTGGTCGTACCGCTCCGTACCCGCCTCGAGACCCGGCAGGGACAGACAGCCCTCCGGCCCCCGGATCACCACCCCGTCCGCCTCCACCAGTCGCGGATTCACCACATGTCCGAGATGCCGGACATCCTCGTCGTCCGGGCAGTCGTACACGAACACCCGCAGGGGCACCCCGATCTGATTCGCGGCCAGACCCACCCCCCTGGCCGCGTACATCGTGGCGAACAAGTCCTCCACGAGGGCCGCCAGATCGGCGCCGAATTCGGTGACTTCCCGGCATTGCTCGCGCAGTGCCCCGTCGCCGAGCAGGGTGAGAGGCCGGACGCGCCCGCCGGCGCCCGGAATGGAACCGTGTCGCATGGCGGCAAGGGTACGGTTCGTTTCAGCTCATGCCCGCCGCCCTGGTACGGACCGGGATTCGGGTGTGCGAATGGATCTCGATAGGCTGAGGTTCCCACCACGCTGCCGGATGGCCCCAGGCGCGGCGCGTACGCAAGGAGGATCGAGAACTGATGGCAGGCAACTCGGACCCGCTCTCGCCGCGGGCCAAGCTGGCCGTGACCGCGGGCAAGGCGGTCGCTGCGGCATCGCGCGCCGCCGGACGCGGCAGCGGGTCGGTGATCGGCGGCCGGGTCGCCCTGAGGCTCGACCCCGACCTGCTCGCACGGCTGGCGCAGAACCTGGACGTCGTCCTGGTGTCCGCCACCAACGGCAAGACCACGACCACCCGGCTGATCGCGGAGGCGCTGCGCGCGGCCGGCCCGGTGGTGTCGAACGCGCTGGGCGCCAACATGCCGGCCGGCATCACCTCCGCGCTCGCGGGCGGCTCGGACGCGAAGTTCGGCGTCATCGAGGTCGACGAGAAGTACCTGGCCGGAGTGGCCCGGGACACCGACCCGAAGTGCATCGCCCTGCTCAACCTCTCCCGCGACCAGCTCGACCGGGCCGCCGAGACCCGGATGCTCGCCGAGAACTGGCGCGAGGGCCTCGCCGGCTCCAAGGCGGTCGTCGTCGCCAACTGCGACGACCCGCTGGTGGTCTGGGCCGCCTCCTCGTCGCCGAACGTGATCTGGGTCGCGGCCGGGCAGATGTGGAAGGACGACGCCTGGTCCTGCCCGTCCTGCGGTGGCGTGATGCAGCGGCCCGGCGAGGACTGGTTCTGCGGCGAGTGCGGGTTCCGCCGGCCGACGCCGACCTGGGCGCTGTCCGGGGACCACGTCCTCGATCCGCACGGTTCCGCCTGGCCGATCCACCTGCAGCTCCCGGGCCGCGCCAACAAGGCCAACGCCGCCTCCTCGGCCGCCGTCGCCGCCGTCTTCGGCGTGCCGCCGCAGGTCGCGCTGGAGCGGATGTACCAGGTCCAGGCCGTGGCCGGGCGCTACGACGTGGTCCAGTTCGAAGGCCGTGACCTTCGCCTGCTCCTGGCGAAGAACCCGGCCGGCTGGCTGGAGACGTTCTCCCTGATCGACCCGCCGCCCGCCCCGGTGATCCTGTCCGTGAACGCGCGCGGCGCCGACGGCACCGACACCTCCTGGCTGTGGGACGTCGACTACACCCGGCTCACCGGCCACCCGATCTTCGTGATCGGCGACCGGAAGCTGGACCTCGCCGTCCGTCTGGAGGTCGCGAACCAGCACTTCCAGGTCTGCGAGAACCTCGACCAGGCCGTGCAGATGTGCCCGCCCGGACGGATCGAGGTCATCGCGAACTACACCGCGTTCCAGGACCTGCGCCGCCGCGTCGGCAACTGATCTTCGAAGGGCGATCACCTCATGACGGACAACCAACTGCGGCTGGTGTGGATCTACCCGGACCTGCTGAGCACCTACGGCGACCAGGGCAACGCGCTCGTCGTGGAGCGTCGGGCCCGGCAGCGCGGCCTGGACGTGGCCCGCCTCGACGTGCGCAGCGACCAGCCGATCCCGACCTCCGGCGACATCTACCTGATCGGCGGCGGCGAGGACCGGCCGCAGCGGCTCGCGGCCGAGCGGCTGCGCCGGGACGGCCATCTGCAGCGGGCGGTGCAGAACGGCGCGATCGTCTTCTCCGTGTGCGCCGGCTACCAGATCCTGGGCCACGAGTTCATCAACGACCTCGGCCAGCGCGAGCCCGGCCTCGGCCTGCTCGACGTGGTCTCGGTGCGCGGCGAGGGCGAGCGGTGCGTCGGTGACGTGCTGGCCGACATCGACCCGCAGCTCGGGCTGCCCCAGCTGACCGGCTTCGAGAACCACCAGGGCGTCACCCACCTCGGCGCCACCGCCCGCCCCTTCGCCCGGACCCGGATCGGCAAGGGCAACGGCACCGGGGACGGCACGGAGGGCGCCTACAACGGGACGGTCTTCGGCACGTACATGCACGGGCCGGTCCTCGCCCGCAACCCGCAGATCGCCGACCTGCTGCTCAAGCTGGCGCTCGACGTCAACGCGCTGCCGCCGATCGACGACCGCTGGTACGAGGCACTGCGCAACGAGCGCATCACGGCCGCGCAGCAGCCCGCGTGATCCCGCCGCGCGGCGGCCCGTCGAGGGCT
>NZ_JBSGDB010000593.1:0-4919 GCF_053602155.1 Streptomyces sp. NPDC004561 | reverse complement strand
GGCGCTGAGCACACTGACGTTGTCCAGGGCGCCGTACCCGCTGGTGCCCAGGAAGCCGGGCCGGTCCGCGCGCACCGGCACTCGCGAAGGACGTCCGCGCGGGACGCGCGGACGTGTACGCGTGTGCGGCCCTGATCCGTCGCTGGCGGCTCTGACCCGTCAAGTAAGCCCAGTCGGCGGGAGCGACGGTGGCGCCGCCCGCGCCCATGGCCTGGCCGCGGGCGGCCTGTCGGTGGCGCTACCGGGCGGAGGCCAAACGGTCCTACGACGCGGGCAACGGCCCAGCTCTACGGCCACATCACGACGTACACGTCGCCGGAGCGGTCGGGTCCATCAGTAGAGGCTCCAGTCGTCTGTGTCCCAGTGGCCGTCGTGGCGGACGCAGCCGCCGTCGGCGACGACCAGTCCCTCGCCGGTACGTCGGCCGGGGCTCAGTGATATCGCGACGCCGTGGTCGTCGGTGGTGCGGATCTCTTGCAGACTGGTCGCTTTGCCGGAGGCCGGGTCGGTCTCCGGCTTCGTCGTCACCTTCCATCCCCACGCGGACCACCGCCTGCGAAGGTCGGCGACCGCCGCGCGATACCCGGCGTCGCCGTCCTTGAAATCCGGGGCCCAGGAGACGGACGGCTGGTCCCGGTAGGTGTCACCCCGGTCGACACCGAAGTCGTCCACGCAGGATGAGCTCGCCCTGGACTTTCCCAGGATCACGGAGTCCGGATCCGAGCCCAGGAAGCGAACTGTGTCCTCGCCGGCGGCCTGCGTGTCGCGTACGTGCTCCAGAAACTGCGCCTCGGAACGGACTGGACCGCCCACCACGGCGCTGCAGCCCACGAGCGGGAACACCACAACGGCCCCCGCAACGGAAAGCCCCAGGGCCCTGAACCGGCGGCGGAAAGCGTACGCCGCGAAAGCGGCGGAAGGAGTCGGCGTCATGAAGCCATCCGAACACCACCACCCAGGCCGACGGCACCGTCGCCGTACTCAGTCTCGTACTCAGAAGGGCCACAGTGCCCGGAGAGTTTTCAGGTCTCTCTGAGGCTCTGAGTACCTATCCGGCGAACGGTGCCCACTTGGGCGCTCAGTCGCACCGTCTCGCCCGTGATCGGCGACGGCTGCCCCCTGTCTGGGGCGGTGTACGATCCGCGTTCGATCATTGCTCTTGAAGGGGGTTGAGGGTGAGGGTGTCGTTGCGGCGGCTTGCGGCTGGTGTGGCTGCCGGGGCCGCGTTGGTGGCGTTCGGCGCCGGGTCGGCGAACGCGGCGGGGTATGCGGGGACGTTGCAGTTCGGGCGAGTGACCGGCGTGCCGAAGAGTGTGCACCGCGGGCGGACGATCACAGTGGAGCTGTGGTTTCGTCAGTACTCCCCGTACTACGTGGACGCCTACTCGTACGGGCTGCACTTCTGGAACCCAGCGGGTGTGAACGCTCGCGGAGAATCGGCGCCGGGCGTGACGGTGACCTGGTACGACTCGGCGAAGAAGCGGTGGGTGCCGTCGGATGAACGGCTGAACCACAACTCGAACCAGATCTGGGACGTTCCCGGGCGCGGTGTGATGGTGCCGTCGGGGGTGTGGAACCACCAACTGACCCGGATCACCTTCGCATCGTCGGCGAAGACCGGTCTGTGGCACTTCGAGGGTGAGGCGCCGCAGTCGTGGTCGGTGGTGACGAAGTCCGGTGGTGGAACCTCGGCTGACCTCAAGCTGAACCAGCCGCCGCTTCAACAGATCAGGGTGACCAAGTAGGTTCTGGTCTTCTGCGAGCGAGGTGCCCGGCCGGAAAGTCGGAAGGGCACCTCGGTGGACTGGAGACACTGGCGGCCCCGGTCGCCGGGCCACCCAACGGTCAACGTCTTGAGTTGTCTCCGTTGCTGTTCATTCTCCGCGATGCGATCACCGAGTACGCCTTGATCGATGTACCCGGTGACCTATCGATCAATCACCTGGGAAGGCACGTCCTCCCGAGGCTGATCCACAGGTCCTGACCATTGCTCGGTGCGGAGTGGCCAGCCCTTTGTCGATGCGCAGCCACCCGGCGATCCCGCGGCAATGCAGCCCGGCCTTCAGCGCCGGCCAAGTTCGCGGAAGCCTGGCGACCAAGGCTGTCGGCGCACGTCGTGAGGCACCGCCATAACGGCCGCTCACTGGTCAACGCGCCAAGTGCGCAAGTCAGTTGAGTACGCATACTCATGTCACGCCCTCTCTCGCGCACCCATGATCGACCTCCGGGGCAGGCTCACAGAGGGGACGGCAAGAGAAGATGGCATCCGTACGAACTGGAGACGATCGGGGACGCACTCAGTGGCGCTCTTTCCTGGGAACCCGTGTGGCCAGGTCGTCGGCGGTCGGAGCCGGACTCGGAACAGCTTTGATAGTGCTTGCCGCCGCGCTTTCCACTTGGCCCTTGGACGGAATCCTCCCGTGCGGTCAACAGGAGTGGGGATGCCTGGGGTTGGCGCTTCTGCTGCTCAGAGTGGCAGCGGTGGTCGGCTTCCTGATGAGCTGGCTACTGCTGCGAATGGCGGGTGTCCGGCCGGCCTGGCGGGTTGCCGTGCTCACCAGCCTGCTCTTCTGGTTCGGGGCCGAGCTGAACGATCGGGCGCTCTTCGGGAACCTGCCGACAGCCGTTCTCCCGCTGGTCTCGGCCGCCCTGTTCGCACTGGCCACTGTCCTGACCGCGCCCCGTCCCGTCTTCTGGCGGCCCCGGATCGTGCTGCTTATTGCTCTTGCTCTGTTGTGGCCGCTTTCGGGGCTCGTGGGCGACCACCGCACGGAAGCGAGCAAGCGCAGTGAACTCGTGGATGCCGGCGTTCCCCTGCTTGCGCCCGACGTCACCGGTTACCGCCTCGACCATCCATGGGCCACTCGGTACGGTCATGAGCTCGTCTACCGCCTGTGGCCCGAGCGGGCCGGCGTCGACGCCAACGATCCGAACGGCTGGGCAGTCCATGTGACCGTGGCACCGGTGGAGTCCGGTTTCCGCCCACCGGTCTGCGAGGCGCAAGGCGATAGCGGCCCCCTGTACCACATGCCGTGCCAGCTGGTAGGCCCCAACACCTGGCGCACAGTCAGGCAGTACGCGGTCTTCTACTTCGTGCGCCGGAATGGTGCCATGACCGTGCTCGCTTCGTACGGAACGCACATCACGGATGGCGAACTGCGCGCCCTGGCGTCCACAGTGGCCGTAAGAGATCCGGGCTTCTTCCTCCGAGGAGTCGATTGACCGGTGATCGTGCGCGCAAGCCTGGACGCTCCCGCGGCGGTCTCACCACCAAGCTCAACCTGGCCGTCGAACAGAGGCAGCCCATGTCCATCGTGATCACGGATGGGCAGCGTGGGGATTCTCTGCAGTTCGAGGTCGTGCTGGGCCGCATCCGGGTGCCACGACTGGGGTGCGGCAGGCCCCGCGTGCGCCCGCGACGGGTGCGGGCGGACAATGCGTACGCGTCCCACTAGAACCGCGTCTACCTGCGGCATCGCGGTATCCGCTGCACCATTCCGGATAAGGCCGACCAGGTCCGCAACGGCAAGAAGCGCGGGTCCAGTGGTGGCCGGCCACCGAAGTTCGACCCAGAAGACTACAAGGCCCGGCACGCGGTCGAGTGCGGCATCAGTCGCCTCAAGAGACATCGAGCGGTGGCCACCAGGTACGACAAACTCGCGGTCCGCTACGAGGCTCCCGTCCTCATTGCCGCCATCAACGAGTGGTGGTGACGTACTGGTCCGACGACAACTCGAACACCCGTACTCGCCGACCGCAGGTGGGATGGACGGTCTCACGGACCGGATGCATCCCCAGTCTGGTCATGATCCGTTCGGAGGCGTCGTTGCCCACTTGAGTGATGCTGACGATCCGCTCCAGCCCTCGCTCTTCGAACCCGAACCGTACAGCGGCCGCAGCGGCCTCGGTGGCCAAGCCCTGCCCCCAGTGGGAACGTCCCAGCCGCCAGCCGACCTCAACCGCCGGCAGTACCTCCGGCAAGTAGTCGGGCACCGAAAAGCCGGTGAATCCGGCCAGCTCGCCAGTGGACCGGATCTCCACGGCGAACAGGCCGAAGCCCTGTGACTCCCACTCGCTCTCCCATGCCTGGACCCCGCTGCGAGTCTGCTGTTCGTCACGGACGCTGCCGTCACGGATCCACCGCATGACCTCGGGGTCGGCATTGACGGCAGCCATGGGCGCAACGTCTTCCTCGCGCCAGCGACGCAGGATCAAACGGGGAGTCTCAAGCGTGACCATCCAATCATTCTGGATCACAAATGGGCTCTCCGCCATCCTCACCAGGCACTTTCGATATACGCCCTAGAAGATGCGCGGGTTACCAACCGGGAGCTGATGGCCCGGCTCAACAGTGGCTCCTTGCAACGCTGCTGACGTGCCGTCACTTAACCACCACAAGCGGTCCGGCCGCCATGTCCTGACCAACGCCACCCTGGACTCCTCCTTCTGGACGCCGTCGGCTACGGGCCCGAGGCAGTGAGGGAGTCAGAGGAAGACTTGCCGTCCACCCTCAACGCTGTGACCGCGGACACGGGGTCGTCCGCGTAGAAGCGGAAGGCGCGGGCCTCGGCATGCTTACCAAGGACGCGTACGTACCGAACCGGCTCGGTGAGTTCGACGGTGACCGTCGTCAGGCCGGCCACGGCCACGCCGCTCTCGTCTGCGGCGGCCGGCTTGCCATTCAAAAATCTCCGGTCCAGACGGACGGAGGCTGTGCGGTCGGCCGGGATGCGGATGTCCAGCAGAGCGCTGTAGCGCAGGCGCAGCGAGCCATCGGCCCCGATCACATGCGGGCGGACCACGCAGGAGGCATGCAGGGCGAGAAGGAAGTAGCAGCCCAGATGTCCAGGACGAGCGTGGCCACGTGCACCACCGGCCAGGGGATCAGATAAGCCAGGACGACGGTCTCGACGATGCAG
>NZ_JBSGDB010000592.1:4654-4928 GCF_053602155.1 Streptomyces sp. NPDC004561 | reverse complement strand
GGCCGCGCTGAGGCCGCTGCCGGTCTGGCTCGCCCTCGGCACCACGGTGGCGGGCTTCGGCGCGCTCTTCGCGGCCTACAGCTACGTCACGCCCATGCTCACGGACTCCGCCGGCTTCGCCGAGACCGATGTGACGCTGCTCCTCGCGCTCTTCGGCGTGGGCGCGACGGCCGGCAACCTGCTGGGCGGCCGCCTGGCGGACCACGCGATGCGCGGCACGCTGTTCGGCGGGCTGGCCTCGCTGGCGGCCGTGCTGCTGTGGCATCTACGGGTG
>NZ_JBSGDB010000592.1:0-4644 GCF_053602155.1 Streptomyces sp. NPDC004561 | reverse complement strand
CGCCGGTCTCCTCGACCACCAGGTACTCGGTGGCCGGGGTGGCCCGGAGGGTGTCCAGGAGCTCTTCCCCGGCATGTTCGGCGGGCTGGCCTCGCTGGCGGCCGTGCTGCTGCTCTTCCCCGTGCTGATGCGGGCGGAGTGGAGCGCGGCCCTCGGGGTCGCCCTGCTGGGCATGGCGGCGTTCGTCACCGGCTCCCCGCTCCAGCTGATGGTCATGGAGAAGGCCGCCGCGGCCCCCTCCCTCGCCTCCTCCGCCAACCAGGCGGCCTTCAACCTGGCCAACGCGGGCGGTGCCTGGATCGGCGGCCTGGCGCTCGCCGCGGGCTTCGGCGCGACCTCTCCCGCCGTCGCCGGAGCGGCGCTGGCCGTCCTCGGGCTGGGCGTGGCGAGCGTGGCGTACGCGGTGGACCGGCGCCGGGAGGTCGCCCACCTCGGCCGGGTGGTCGCCTCCCACGTCCCGGAGCAGACCCGGACGTTCACCCACTGAGGTCCTGCGCGCACGTCCGCTCTCGCGCACATGACGAAGGGGCACCCGGAGTTCACCGGGTGCCCCTTCTGCGCTCAGCTCAGCGGATCAGCCGATCCGCGCCGGCTCAGTGCTTGCGGTACGACTGGACGTAGCCGTCGGCGGGCGAACCCACGCCGGTCACGTCGTCGTAGCCCTTGACCGCGGACAGCGAGCTGTCCTTGCCGAGGCTGCGGACCGAGTACAGCAGGCCGTTGGAGGCGTCCATGCCGTTGGCGAAGTCCACACGGGCGACCGCCAGGCCGGAGCCCGTCGGGTTGTCCGTGACGTCGTGGAAGACGCCCTGCTTGCCGTACTTGGCGTAGATCGCCGGGTTGGCGAAACCGATCGCCTTGCCCTTGGCCTCTTCGGCCAGGGCCTGGATCGCGGCGATGGTCGGCGCGGCCAGCGAGGTGCCGCCGATGCGGTACTCGCTGTACTTCTGCGACCCGTCCGGGAAGGTCTGGGTCTGGCCGACCAGGAAGCCGGTGTTCGGGTCGGCGATCGCCGAGATGTCCGGGACGACGCGGTTGCCGGCGGCGTTGTTGGCCTTGGCGAGCGAGTCCGGGACGATGCCCTTCTGGTAGAAGGGCTCGGCGACCGTGCTGCTGGTGCCGCCGCCCGCGCCCGAGGTGAAGGCGCCGGGGAAGTTGTTCCAGCTCTTGCCGTCGGCCGACAGGGTCGCCTTCTCGGTGCCCCAGCCGGTCTCCCACTGGTACTTGTCGCCCTTGCCGACGGCCAGCGAGGTACCGCCGACCGCGGTCACCCACGCCGAGTTGGCCGGGGTGTCGACCTGCTTCGTACCGGTGTGGGCGACCTCGTCGCCGTTGTCACCGGAGGAGAAGTAGAAGCCGATGCCCTGCACCGCGCCCAGCTGGAAGACCTGGTCGTACGCGGCCGCGAGGTCCGGCGTCTGGTTGGCCTCGATGTCGCCCCAGGAGTTGGAGACGATGTCGGCCAGGTGGTTGTCGACGACCTTGCTGAGCGAGTCGAGCAGGTCGTTGTCGTAGCAGGACGCGGCGCCCACGTAGGTGACGTCGGCCTGCGGCGCGACCGCGTGCACGGCCTCGACGTCGAGGGTCTCCTCGCCGTACCAGCCGGCCGCGCTGCACTCCTGCGTCTTGGTGTAGCTGTTCGGCAGCACCTGGTGCAGCTGGCTGGTCTTCCAGGCCGCGTCACCGTGCTTCAGCGCGTACTTGCCCGCGTCGTAGGCGATGGTCGGCGAGGCGTAGGCGTCGGTGATGGCGACGCGGACGCCCTTGCCGGTGTAGTCGCCCGCGCCGTAGGCGGCGCGCAGCTGCTTGCCGGTGTAGCCCTTGATCGCGTACGGGATCTTGCCGCCGTACGCGTCCGGCAGCGTGCTCGCGACGTTCGAGCCGTAGTACGAGGAGAACGGCCCGGAGTTCTTGAACACGGCGTCCGGAGGCGGCAGCTGGTCGTCGTGGTTCGCCTTGTGCGGGGCGTTGTCCAGACCGGTGACCGTCAGGATCGCGGACTTCAGGCTCGCCGGGACGGAGGCCGTCTGCGCCGGGGCGCGGTAGGTCTTCGAACCCTTGGCGAAGTTGTGGAGCTGGGTGCCGAACGCCTTCTCGGCGGCGGCCACGTCACCGGAGACGGCGACGTAGTGCTGGGTGACCTCGGTGACCTTCAGGCCGGCGGAGCGCAGCCAGGTCTTCACGGCTTCCACCTGGGCCTTGGTGGCTCCGAAGCGGGCCTGCGCCGACTTGGCGCTCAGGTACTTGCCGTACAGCGGCGAGCTGGGGTCGGACACGGCCTTGGCGTAGGCGGCGAGGCCCGTCGCGTCCTTGCCGGCCAGGTAGACCCGGGCGTTCATCTGGGCGCTGTTCGAGGTCGCGCCCTTGTCCGCCTTGGCCGTGGCCCAGAGCGGCTTCGTTCCCTTCAGTGCGTCTCGTGCGGGGCTGTCCGCGGCGTGTGCCGCGGGTATGCCCAGCGCCAGCGCACCGGCGATCATGGGCAGTGTCGCTGCCATGCTCACACCGGCACGCATCTTGGCGCGGTTGGATCTCATAGAACCCCCTGCGATGCGGTTCGCATGCATGTAGTGGTAGGTGCCACGCGACTCCGGGCGCCGGCCCGCGGCGGTACGGCCGACGAATGGATCACGTGATGGGGGCCACTCTTACGATGAACCGTTCATGCCAGGGGAACGTAATGGTCAAGAGAAGCTCAAGTAACCGTCAGCTAGGGCGAATTACCCCTTTTGCCATTACGGCCGCATAACGAAGCGTCCCGCGCGCTGTTCACGAACGCGGCTTCGCTCCGCGCTCCTTGAGCATCCCCGCCATCACCTGCAGCTCGGACTGCTGCGCGTCGACCATGCCCTGCGCGAGCCGCTTCTCCACGCCGACGGTGCACTTGGCGACACAGCCCTCGGCCATGTGGATCCCGCCCTTGTGATGGTCCGTCATCAGCTGGAGGTAGAGGATCTCGGCCTGCTTGCCGTTCAGCGTCTGGAGCTTCTTCAGCTCCGTGTTCGTCGCCATGCCCGGCATCAGCGAACCGTCCCCGCGCTCGGGCATGCCGCCCATGCCCATCCAGGTCATCGGGGGGTCGGCCGACACCTTCGGCAGGTTCCACAGATCCAGCCAACCGAGCAGCATGCCGCGCTGGTTGGCCTGCGTCTGCGCGATGTCGTAGGCGAGCCGCCGCACTTCCGGATTCTTCGTGCGGTCCCGGACGATGTACGACATCTCGACGGCCTGCTGGTGGTGCACGGCCATGTCCCGCGCGAAGCCGGCGTCCGCCGACTCCGCGCCCGGCGTCCTCGTGGCGGAGCCGCCGCCCGAGCCCTCGGCGGCCGCGTAGGTGATCGCGCCGGCCGCGACGAGCACCGCCGCCGCGGCACCCGTGATCCAGCCGATGTGCTGCCGCCGCACTACATCGCCCCGCTGGTGCAGGCGGCCCCCGGCTCCGGTGTCTGCGAGCCCTGGACGTAGGAGGCGAAGAACTTGTTCACCTCGGGGTCGCTCGCGCTCTTCACGGTCACCTGGTGGCCCCACGCCGACAGCACCAGCGGGGCGGACTGGTTCTCGTACGGGCTCATCAGCGAGTACGGCGTCTTCTTCACCTTGGCCGCGAGCGCGTCCACGTCCGCCTTGCTCGCCTTGGCGGTGTACGTCACCCAGACCGCGCCGTGCTCCAGCGAGTGCACCGCGTTCTCGTCCTGCAGCGTCTTGGTGTAGACGGTGCCGTCGCAGGTCGCCCAGACGGGGTTGTGGTTGCCGCCGACCGGCGGGTGCATCGGGTACGTCACCTTGGTCGTCACGTGCGTCCGGGACAGCTTGCCGGTCCAGGTGCGCACGCCGTCCTTGCCGGTGACGAAGTGCCCGGCGTCCCCGGAGTTCTTGCTGTCACCGCTCGCCGTCGAGTCCTTCTTGCCGGACTGCGAGTTCACGAGGACCACACCGCCGACGACGAGTCCGGCGACGACCACCACGGACGCTGCGACGGCGAGCACCCGGTTGCGGCGCTCGCGGGCACGCTCGGTGCGCCGCATCTCCTCGATGCGCGCCTTGCGCGCCGCGCTGCTGCTGTTCTTGGCGGAACCCATGAGGCTTTTGTCCTTCTGGGGAAAGTGACGGACGGGAGGGGTGGGGCTCGCTGATCGTAGTGCGGGAGAGGGGGCCCCAAGCAGGGAGGGCGCAGGAAAGGGAAAATTTGAACCCTGGATGCGCATTACATACGCTCGTGGTATGCGGCTGCTTCGCTCCACCGACCTGGCCCTGCGCATTCTGATGCGGCTGGCCGTCGTCGCCGACGCCATGCCCGCGACGCGGCAGGTCGCGGCGGACATGGACGTGCCCTACACACATGCCGCGAAGGTCGTCGCCGAGCTCCAGCACCTGGGCCTGGTCGACGCCCGCCGCGGCCGGGGCGGCGGGCTCGCACTCACCGAGCGGGGCCGCACGGCGTCGGTCGGCGCGGTGGTCCGCACCTTCGAGGGCGACGGTGAGGTCGTCGAGTGCGAGGGCGCGACCCCCTGCCCCCTGAACTCCGCCTGCCGCCTGCGCGGCGCCCTGCGCCGGGCCCAGGAAGCCTTCTACGCGGCGCTGGACCCGATCACCCTCGGGGACCTCGTCGCCGGCCCGACGGGCCCTCTGCTCCTCGGCATCTCCCGC
>NZ_JBSGDB010000591.1:0-4939 GCF_053602155.1 Streptomyces sp. NPDC004561 | reverse complement strand
GCCAGGGCGTGTATCGAGCAGTGATCAATCTGTGGGATTCGCCCTGGCGGCGGGGCCTGGATCGGCTCAGAAAAAGCTCATGGGCTCGTGGTCGTCGCGCGGGCGGTCGAGTAGCTGCTTGACGAATTCACGCGCGGCGGGACTGAGAGTACGCCCGTGTGCGGTGGCGATATGGATCCTTCGTACCGCCCAGGGCTCGGCGAGTTCCACCGCGGCCGCATCGGCCAGCACCTCCCGCGTGACCAGGCACTCGGGCTGCACGGAGACCCCCAGTCCCGCCCGAACCAGGCTCATCGCGACGCCTGCGCTGCGCACGGTGAAACTCGGCAGGCATTCCTGGTCGAGCCGTCGCGCCTCGGCTCGGAAGACAGGCAGCAGGGCAGCGATCGCGATCAGGTTCTCCGACAGCAAGTCCTGGAACGTCACACTGGACCGCTCACTGAGCCAGTGGTCCCGCGGCACGAGAGCCACCAGACGATCCTCCCGATAGGGCGTGACGTCGACGCCGTCGAGATCGAGTTCGTGTGTCACCGCGAACACACCGATGTCCGCCTCACCGTGAGCGACGTGTTGAGGGATGTCCGCGTTCTCGATGTCATGCACGGACAGCTTGACGAGTGGGTATTCGCGACTGAAGTCGCCCAGCTCGCGTGCGAGGAACGGGACGAAGATGGTGCGCGCGGACGCAATGGTCAGGTCTCCTCGCACGCCATCTGTGAAGGAGGCGATTTCGGAGCGCATGTCTTCGAGACTGTCGAAAATCTGACGGGCGCATCGCGCCAGGACCGCTCCGGCCGGAGTCGGGACGACCCCCTTCGGCCCGCGTTCGAGGAGCTGGATGCCGGCGATGTCCTCCAGGACCTGGATGCGCTTTGTCGCCGTCGACGCCGCGATGTTCTCCCGTATGGCCGCCCGACCGATCTGCTGCTCCTCGATCGCGGACAGGAAGAGGCGCAGCGTGAACAGATCCACCTGACGAATGAGGTGAAGTCGGTTGAATGTTCCCATTTCGACACCCTTAAGTTCACACACATTCTCGAATCAACCATGATTCAACCACTGAAAAAACGTGAAGCCCCGATTCGGCGACTTCGCATTCAGGCGCAGAGCTTGGAGCAAGAAACGCCGCAGAGATACATATCACAAACATAGGGAGCTTATATAGTCTTATTGTGTATATGGGTTTCGATGGCGTCGATGTACAACCCGCCACCCGTCACAGTCACCCGCCGGAAGGAGACCGTCATGCTGGCCGCCGTGTCACTGGTACTCGCCGTGCTCGCCGCCGCGAGCAACGCCGTGGGAACTGTCATGCAACGGCGGGCCGCTCTGATCGTGCGGCAATCCAACCGCTTCCGCATCGGTCTGATACGGGACCTGCTGCGCACCCCGGTCTGGCTGCTCGGTATGACCGGCGTCGTCGCGGCGGCGCTGTGCCAAGGCGTCGCGCTGACCACCGGCCCACTGGCAGTCGTGCAGCCGGTCTTGACGCTGGAGCTGCCGTTCACGCTGCTGGTCGCCGGCCTGGTCTTCGGGCGCCGGATGCCCCGGGCCGGCTGGCTGTCTGTCGGCAGTGTCGTCACCAGTCTCGCCCTGGGGCTGTTCGCGGCCGCCCCGGCCGGTGGGCACCCAGACGCCCCCGCCGCGCGGTGGACAACGGTCATGGCCTGCTGTCTGGGGGCCATGGTGGTGTTGTGCGCCGCCGCGGTGAAACGCCCCGTCGGCCGAAGCCGAGCCGCCTGCATGGGCCTGGCTACCGCGATGGGCTACGCCCTGACCGCCGCCCTGATGAAGTCCGCCACCGAAACGCTCAGCCATGCGGGCGTTGCCGCCTTCTTCGCGTCGTGGCAGACCTACGCATTCGCCGCCATGGGCGGGTGCGCGCTTTTCCTGTGGGAGAGCACGCTGCAGTCTGGGCCACTGATCGCCTCCCAGCCGACTCTCACCCTCGCGGACGCACTGGTCAGCCTGGCCCTGGGTGTCGTCCTCTTCCGTGAAGACGTACGCGGCGGTTGGTGGCCCGCCCTCCAGTTGCTCGGACTGGCGCTGATGGCGGCGGGCGTGATCCGGCTGTCCCGCACACGGATCGTCGCCGACGATGCGCGCACAGCAGCGGCGGGCTCGGCAGGTTCGGCAGGTTCGGCCACTTCGACGTCTGTGCCTGTGTCCGGATGACCTCGCCGCAGGCCGCATACAATCGGCAAATGCGTGAACGGGCTACAACTGATGACCCTGCGGTGTCCGGGGTGCCGCCGGAAGACTTGATGATCGCCGTGGAGCAGCTGGTCCGCTACGTACGCAAAAGCGCCACTGCCGGCGGCCTGAGCACCGCGGCATCCACCGCGATCGCCCGACTGGGCCGGGAAGGCCCCCAGCGGCTGACCACGCTGGCCCGGGCCGAGGGAGTCTCACAGCCGAACATGACCCAGCTCGTCACCCGTATGGAACGTGGCGGGCTGGTGCAGCGGGTCGCCGATCCCAGCGACGGCCGGGTGGTGCTGGTGGAAGCCACCGAGACCGGTCTGGAGATCTTCCGTCAGCGCCACGCCGAGCGCGCCCAGGCCTTGCAGCAGCTCATCGAGGAGCTGGCCGAGCCGGAACAGCACGCGGTGAAGGTCGCGCTCCCGGCCCTGGCCCGCGCGATCCAGGGTCGTCAGCCGCGTTCCTGAACCGCTGTTCTCGTCCAGCTGCTCTCCCGGCTCGAGCGCCGCGCACCGGTCACCGGAAGCCGATCAGCCGACTCCGACCGCCCGGTGCCGGCCGGTCACGTGCTGGTCGCCGATCGCGGATGCCAGGTCCTCCACGGCGTGGGTGACGTGGGCGAAGACCTCACGCTCGTACATCCCGGACGGTGTGGTGTCCGCGAGTTCGACGCTCAAGAGGTCGTGCAGCTCAGCGGTGAGTCCGGGAACCGGCATCCTGCCCGTCTCCGCGGCTGTGGCCAGTTCGGACAACTCCGCGTGCAGAGACTCCGCGTAGCGGGCGGCGGAGGGGACCCCCGGTTGCCGCGGACCCGGCAGATGGGCGGCCAGCAGGGCCGACCCCTTGGCGAGTTCGCGGGTCGAGCGGGACAGTGTCTCCAGTTCGGGGCCGCTCCACCGGGCGCGGTGGTGGACCGGCTCGGACGTGGCGGCGGCGGCGGCTTCCTGGAAGTGACGGCGGGCGACGCGGGCTTCGTGCCCCATCCGGTCCAGGACGGCACGGTCGGCTCCGGCGGGGTCGGCCCACGCTGCCGCGAGGGCACCGAGATACCGGCCTTCGATCCGGGTCCAGTTCCCCAGCAGCCGGGGCAGTCGCTTGCTCTGCCAGGTGGGCCACAGCACGTAGACGATCATGGCGATGGCGGCGCCGATCAGTGTGTCCACGGTGCGGCTCCACGCGCTGGCGCCTTCTCCGCCGATGTAGGCCACCACGGCCGTGATGCAGATGATCGTCGGCGGCTGCCCCATGCTGCGGAAGGCCAGGTAGCCGAAGATCAGCAGGACCACGATGACGGAGTGCAGCAGCTTGTCATGGGGCAGCATGGTCAGGCCCCAGCCGAGGAAGCCGCCCACGACGGCACCGGCGCTCCGGCTGATGCCGCGGCCGATGGTGTGCTCGAAGGTGGGGACCAGGACGACCGCGGCCGTCAGGAAGGCCCAGACGGCGTGGTGCGCCACACCGATGCCGCCCCAGTCGCCGGTGGCGCGGCCGACGGCTTCGGCGAGGGTGGCCGCGACCGCGAGGCGCAGCGCGTGCCGGAAGGCGGGGGATTCCCAGGTGAGCTCCGCGCGCAGTTGCCGCAGTCCACGGGCGAGGAAACCGGACTGGGCGTGCTGCTTCGCCAGTTCGGTGTGCTGCCCGGTGGCACCGGCATCGCCGGAATCTGACAGGGAGGCCATCCGTTCCGCCTCGGCGAGGGCCTCGGTGAGGCCTTGCAGCGCGCGCTCCAGGGGCTCACCGGATCCCGGCTCCAGGAGGTTCCGCGCGCGGTCGTCCGTCGTGGCGGCGACCGGTCGGCCGGTTCGCACGGCCGAGGCGATCTCGGACAGGACGTCCGCGACGGCGGCGCAGCTCGCCTTGCGGGTGTCGGGGTCCAGGCCGGTGGGCGCCTCAAGGGCGCGCAGGTATCGCACGATGCGTTCCGCCTCGCCGACCAGCCCGAACAGGGAGGCGGCCGCGGTGCGGGAGCGCAGCGGCAGGACGGTCAGGGCCTGCCGGGCGGTGAGCGTCGGCTGGGGCCACGGCCGGTCCGGGGCACCGCCGGCCGCGTAGGCCCTGGCGTCGGCGGCGAGGGCGTCGTAGAGCTCCGCCACGGCATCGCGCTGGCCCGCGAAACGGGGGCCGTAGGGCGGGATCACCTGACAGACGAACCCGATGCCGCCACCGACGGCGAGCCACTTGACCAGGCTCAGCCCCGTGGAGATGTCGGGCGAGATGTCGGCGAAGGCCACCATCATGATCATCATGATGATCACCCTCATGCCCGGGCCGATGCCGAGGGTCAGCAGCATGCCGCCGAGGAATGTACCGAGGAAGGCCAGAACGTAGAGGAGCCACGGGACGCCGTGCAGATACACGCCCACGAGCGGACCGGCGGCGCACAGGAGCAGCGTGCTCACGGCCGAGATGGCCACACGGTTGCGCCGGCGCGGGACCAGCGAGCCCATGCCGGTGAACCAGGCGCCGATCGTCACCATCGGATTGTCGAGAAAGTAGCCGACGACCGTGGCGGCGACGACGGCCACGGCGACCCGCAGCAGTGCCTCCGGGTTCTGCAGGGGCCGCCCCAGCTTGAAGCCGTGGCGCGCGGCGTGCAGAACCGCGCGCCTGTAGTGGGTCAACATGGCGGTGTTTCACTTCTTTCCGTGTGAGCGCGGAGGTGGCGGGGTCGCGGGGGGGGGCCCCGCCCCACACAAGAACTAACGGAAGAACACACCGCATAACAACACACAACACA
>NZ_JBSGDB010000590.1:0-4943 GCF_053602155.1 Streptomyces sp. NPDC004561 | reverse complement strand
GCCTTCGGCGAGCACCTGCGGCGCTCCCGCCGCCGGGTCGACGCCCGCGAGCACCTGCGCATCGCGCTGGCGCTCTTCGAGGACCTCGGCGCCACCCCCTGGGCAGAGCGGGCCGCGCAGCAACTGCGCGCCTCCGGGGAGACCGCCCGTCGCCGCGACACCACCGCCACCGAGCTGACCCCGCAGGAGTGCCAGGTCGCCGCCCTGGTCCGGCAGGGCCTGTCAAACAGGGACGTGGCCGCGCAGCTGTTCGTCAGTTCACGCACCGTCGAGTTTCACTTGCGGAACTGCTACTCCAAGTTGGGCGTCAGCTCACGCGCCGAGCTCACCGCTCTCCCGCTCGACCTGTGACCGGTACGGCCCCGCAGGTGAACGGGTCGTCCACCGCGCCGCGCACACCGCCGGGCGATTGCGGGCACGATGACGCAGGCGCGGACCTCGTCGTGATGGACGTCGCGGTGCTGGCCGGCGAACAGCGAGGGACTTTGAGATGGTCGCCGCGAGCCTCCGCACGATCTTCGTCCAGCCCACCGCCGACGCGGTCCCCACTCAGCTGGACACCGTCGCCGACATGCTCGGCAAGCAGTTCCCCATGGTCATGGAGATGCTGCTGGACGCGAAGGACGACCTGACCGCCTTCGCCGCGTTCCCTGAGCGACATCGGAAGAAGACCCCGTCTGCCGTTCCGGCTCGGCCTGTTCCTGGTCTGGGCCGTCACCGCAGGGCACATGCGCTGGAGCGGACCCGCCTACCAATACGAATACCGCCACCGCGAACTCCAGCACTGGCTCCGCCAACACCCTTCGCCGGGCGCAGCTCTGAAGGGATTGCGAGCCAGGCTGGCAGACGGGACCGGCCCGCCTGGGCCAGAGTGCGGCCCCCTGCCGGGATGACACCGCAAGAGGACGCGAGCACGCGCGGCGCTTCCAGGTCCAACGTCGCCTCTTGATCGCGGACGTTCTTGCGGACAGACTGCCCTCCGTGGGATCAACAGGCACGGCCAACGGGGCGCAGATCGGGAAGCGGCGATGAGCGCCGGCCTGCCCTTCTTCCGCTATCACCCGGGCCCCCTGGCGAGTGGGTCCATCCGCGCGGCGGCCGAGACGTGCGCCTGCTGCAACCGCAGCACGGGCTGGATCTACACGGCCACCTTCTACACGGCCCAAGAGGTCAGCGGACGTTTCTGCCCGTGGTGCATCGCAGACGGGAGTGCGGCCGAACGCTTCGCGGGCGAATTCGCCGACTCCTACGGGCTCGACGGTGTCAGCGAGGACGTCGTGCACGAGGTCACCCGGCGCACCCCTGGATTCCGCGCCTGGCAGGACCCGCACTGGCTCGTCCACTGCCAGGACGCAGCCGCCTTCCTGGGCGAAGTCGGATACACCGAACTGCAGGCACATCCCGAAGCCCTCGATCAGCTGCGGGCCGACATGCACATCGACGGCCGGCCCGACGAGGACCGCCCCGAGCACTTCCCGACCCACCCGGGCGACGGAACCACCGTCATGCTCTTCCGCTGCACCGTCTGCGACGCCCACCTCGCCTACAGCGACGCACCCTGAAGACCGCCTGCGTTGACGAGTCCGCGGCAACCGGCCCCGGCACGGGGCACGGAACGGGGGCACCGGGCTCGTACGGATGCCGCTGGTGCCTGCCACCCGTCCTGACGGCGCGCTCGGGAAGCACGGCCGGCGGCCGGCCCTGGTCCCGGCCGGGCACGAAAGCCGGTGCCCGGGAACGCAGCGGGATGGTGGACATCCGGCAGGCGGTGCAGCGGCGGGAACCCGACGGGACTCGATCACCCGCACCTGCCGTAACCGGGTACGCGCGACGAAGTTCCTGACCCCTCGGCCCGAGGGGTCAGCGTGCCCTGCTCTGCCGCCTGATCGGCTCTCCCACCCGGTGCAGGTGGGTCAGGGCCTCACGGTAGGAGCGGATCAGACCGGTCTCGTGGTACGGCACCCCGATCTCGGCGCAGTACTGCCGCACGACCACCCGGGCGCGGCGTAGATGGGGCGTGGGCATGCTCGGGAACCGGTGGTGCTCGATCTGGTAGTTGAGACCGCCGAGCATCACGTCGGTGAACAAGCCGCCCCGCACGTTGCGGGAGGTGAGGACCTGGCGCTGCAGGAAGTCAGGCCGCTCGTCACCGGTGAAGGTGGGCATACCCTTGTGGTTCGGTGCGAAGGTGCAGCCGAGATACACACCGAACAGGCACTGGTTCAGCGCCAGAAACGCCAGCGCCCTGCCCGGCGAGAGGACCAGGAACAAGGCGGACAGCACACCCGCGATGTGCAGCAGGAGCAGAGCCCCCTCAAGCGTTCGCTTCCTCATGTTCGGCGAACGCAGCGCCCGCAGGCTCGCGACGTGCAGGTTGAAGCCTTCCAGGGTCAGCAACGGGAAGAACAGCAGGGCCTGGTGGCCACCGATCAGACGCGCCACACCACGGCTGGCCCGCGCCTGATCGGCGGACCACACCAGGATGTCCGGGGCGACATCGGGGTCCAGGTCCTCGTGATTGGGGTTGGCGTGGTGACGCGTGTGCTTGTTCATCCACCAGCCGTAGCTCATGCCCACGCCCAGATTCCCGAACAGCCTGCCCATGATTTCGCTGGGCCGGCGCCTCCGGAACACCTGCCGGTGGGCCAGGTCGTGCGCGAGCAGGGCGACCTGCCCGAACACGAAGGCCAGGAAAGCAGCCACGGCCAGCTGTCCCCAGGTGTCACCCAGAACGAAGAAGGCTCCCCACCCTGCCGCGTACATGGCGACCACCAGGCCGATGCGTGCTGCGTAGTAACCGGGACGCCGACGCATCAGGCCGGCCGCGGTTATCCGCTGGGAGAGCCTTGCGAAGTCGCTACCAATGTCGGCACCGGACCCCTTTGCGAGAGCAGGAACAGGCTGAGGCGTCACAGAGACATCTGGTGAAGTCGTCATGCGCCAAAGTCTCCTGTCGGCCCCACGACCTGAAGAAGCCTGCCAGCCACCCTCCGCGTACGAGGCATTCCCCCAGCGACACCGGGGGTTATCCCCCGGCTCCGACGGCGGCCCAGGCCCCCTGCCCGGGCTCCCCCCACCGCCCTTTCCTTCCATCGCCGGACCGCTTCTCGTCGGCATTGCGCTGCGCGCCTCATCGAGGTCGAGCACACCAACCACGACATCGACAAGGGCCTCCCGACGGCACACCGGACGTTCCGGCTTCTACGAGGCCTGGAGCGCGTCGCGTACAGTGCAGTGCCGAGGGCCTCACGGTCCGGGTTCGCAGCCCGACCCCGCCAGGTCCTCTCGTCTTGTCCGCCGCCGAGCCGGGAGGAACGGGCTCCGCGGCCGTCCCGTCGGGGAAGGAAAGTACATGGCACTGCAGGTTCTGCGGGCGCAGGAGAGAACACCCGCGCCGTGGAAGAACGGCGGAGGTGTCACCTCCGAGGTGGCCGCCCACCCCGAGGGGGCGGGAACCGGCGATTTCGTCTGGCGTGTCAGCATTGCCGATGTCGCGAAGAGCGGACCGTTCTCGGTCTTCGAGGGCGTGGATAGGATCATCACGGTGGTCGATGGCCCCGGCATGTCCCTGACGGTCGACGGTGTCCCGCATGTGATGGCCGCCCCGTTCGAGCCGTTCACCTTCTCCGGTGACTCCGACACGAAGTGCGAGTTGCTCGGCGGCCCGATCGTCGATTTCAACGTCATGGTGCGGCGCGCCGATGCGGCGGCGCGGGTCCGGATCGTGCGCGATCGCGTCGCGGTACGGCCGGAAGCCGGAACGCGCGTGCTCGCAGTGGTCCTTCAAGGGTCGGCCGCCCTCGGGCGGGAGACGATCCACCTCGACCGTCTGGATGCCGCACTGCTCGTCGAGGGGGACGCCGACGGCATCGACGTGGACGGGGTCCTCGCACTGGTCACTGTCGGGGACCGCGGCTCAGGCTGACCCCGCGGGCCCGGTTGCCCCGCCCCAGCTGCCGTCCCGACAAGCCGCCCAAGAGCCCCCACCGACAAGCCCGGGACACCTTCGAACGGCTGATCAGACCGTGGGCGGCCCCGCCTCGATGCGGCGCAGTACTGGCGGCAGGCGGTCCAGGTCCGGGCCGGTCTGGACCTGTCGCTCATCCCACCATGTGGCGCCGGCGTCGTGCAGTGGACCGATCACGTCCCTGGCCCTGGCCGCGTCCGGGGGCGTTGCACCGCCGAGCACGAACTCGAAGGGATGCTCGGTCCCGGTCTCTCGGTACTTGAGCACATATTCGACCAGTTCCCGCACCTCGGCCACATCCGGTACACACCCATGCCGTGCCGTTTCGAAGAGCGGTACCGCGCCATCCCACCGCGCTGCCCGCCGCATGGGTCGGCGGTGCGGCCAGAATCCGCCGATCCACACTGGCGGACGGGGCCGCTGCACGGTGGCAGGCAGCAGCGTCACGTCCCGGACGTCGTAGTGTCGGCCCTGGTGGTTCACCGACTCGCCGGACCAGAATCGCCTCAACAGCTCCAGGCCCTCGTCCAGGCGCTCAGCGAGGTGGCGTGAGTCGGCGGCGTCGCCGAAACTGCGGTACTCGTCCTCGACCGGGCCGCCCAGGCCGGCGGCGAAGATCACCCGGCCATGGCTGAGGTGGTCCAAGGTGGCCACTTGGCGGGCGAGTTGCTGCGGCCGGTAACGAGGGACGGGCGTCAGCAGGGTGCCCAGTCGGATCCGGGAGGTCGCCAGCGCGGCCGCGGTCAACAACATCCAGGGGTCTCCGAAGGGACGCCCTTGGTGTTGTCGGTGCAGTACATGGTCCCAGACGAAGAGCCCGTCCCAGCCGGCCTCTTCGGCGGCGGCCGCCGCAGTCGCGACGTTACGGGGGTCCGCGAAGTCACCGAAGTTGGGGATGTCGTTCGCGGACGTCCAGCCAGGCCTCGCCTTCTTCGCCAAACTCAAGAAGAACGGGAATCTCAACCCGCTCAGGTCC
>NZ_JBSGDB010000589.1:0-4961 GCF_053602155.1 Streptomyces sp. NPDC004561 | reverse complement strand
GCTGAATGCGCGTCGCGCCCCGGGCGGGGATCCAGTGGGCGGCCGCTCCGGTGCCCGCGCGACCTCCTTATTCCCCAGGGAACTTGGTGGCCCTTCCGCGCCCTGGCGCATGCCACCGGCACATGTCTCACCGCCCGTCACCCCGGAGTGATCGCATGCAGACGTCCGCCCCCTACCTCCACCGAGCGGCGTCCCGCCGCCCCTACTTCAGCGCCGACGGCGAGACGTACCTCGCACCGACGCCACTGCGCGACATCGACAAGACCCGGCCCCTGAGGGTGCTGTCCGAGGAGGACTTCGCCTTCTGGCAGACGTACGGCTACGTCGTCGTCCGCGAGGCCATCACCCCCGGCGAGGCCAAGGGCCTGCTGGACTTCGCCTGGCATTTCCAGGGCCTAGACCCCGACCGCCCCGAAACCTGGTACACGGAACCGGAGTTCCGCTCCGAACTGGACCAGCACCTCTACATCTACGGCTTCGTCGAGGCCTACCACCACCAGCTCATCTGGGACAGCCGCCAGACCCGGCGCGTCCACGACGCCTTCGCCGACGTCTGGGACTGCGAGGAGCTGTGGGTCACCCTCGACCGGCTCAACCTCAACCCGCCCAACGTCCACTCCCGTTCGCGCTCCCTGATCGAACCCACCGACGAGGGCTTCGACATCGAACTGCACTGGGACGTCGACACCACCCTCGCCGTCCTCCCGCAGCGCGTCCAGGGCATCATCGCCCTCAACGACACCCGGCCCGAACTCGGCGGCTTCCAGTGCGCCCCGGAACTCTTCCGCCGCTTCGAGGAGTGGCGCGTGGGCCGGCCGGCCGGCCGCGACCCGGTCCGCCCGGGCACCGACCGCGCCGAGTTCCCGGTCGTCCGCCCCGACCTCCAGGCCGGCGACCTGCTCATCTTCAACGGGCTGCTGGCGCACGGCGTGGCGCCGAACCTCTCTGACAACGGTGTCCGAGCCGTCCAGTACCTGTCGATGATGCCCGCCCTCGAAGAGCACACGGCCCTGCGCGACTCCCGTGTGGCGTCGTGGCGCACCCTCGCCACCCCCGACTGGAACGCCACCCTGCTGGGCGACGCCGACCGGCCGGAGGCCCTGCGCTACGGCCCCGCCGAACTGAACGGCCTGGGCCGCAGGCTGCTCGGCCTGGACTCCTGGGCCACCGGGGAAGAGGCACAGTGAACCGGATCTGCCTCTGCCTGCCCACCAACCGCGCCTGCTCCGCCACCATCACCGCACTGCACGCCGAAGCCGCCTACGCGGCCCGCCGCTTCGGCACCGACGTCCAGCTGCTGATCCTCGACTCCTGCGACGAGCGCACCCGTACGCAGCACAGCCGAACCGTCGCCGAACTGCCCCCGGTGCCGGACGTGACCGTCCACCACCTCGACGAGCGACGGCAGCGCGCACGGCTGCGCCGGCTGATCGACCGGGCCGGCCTGCCCGAGCCCGAGCGGCTGCTGCGCCTGATGCTCCCGCCCGCCGTCTCCTACGGCGCCTGCACCAACCGCGCCTTCCTGTTCGCCGCCGCACTCGGCTGCCACTCGGTGCACCGCAGGGACTCCGACAGCGCCTACCAACTGCACGCCGGTCGACCGGTGTTCCCCGTGCACCAGGAACTGCCCTGGCTGGGCCGGCCCGCCGCCGAGGCCATGGCCGCCGGGCTGCACACCGACCTCGACCCGGCCCACGCCCACCGCCCGGTCTCCATGGCCGGCGCCTCCTTCATCGGCGAACTCTCCGTCGACATGGGCGAGATACGGCGCCTGGACGAAGGCGTCCACCACGACGTGGTCAGCCTGTGGGCGCCGGGCGACTGGCCAGAGGAGCGCAAACGGGAACTGGTGGCGGAGTCCTTCACGGGAGCGGGCACGGCCCCCTTCACCGGCGACCGCTCGACCCTCACCCTGGTCGACCCCATGCGCGTCGACATGTGCAACATCGCCTTCGACCACGCGGTGTACGAACGGATCCCGCTGCCGCCCGCCACCGACACCATCGGCAGCGACTACTTCCTCACCCACCTGGTCCACGACGCCGGCCTGCCCGGCATCCTGCACAACCGGCACATCATGAACTTCCACACCCCCGAACGGCGCACCGGCAGCGGCTTCTCGGCCTACCAGAGGCGGTTCGTGAAGTTCCTGCTGTCGATGCTCTACTTCCACCACGTCTACGACCGGATGACGGCCGAAGGCGCCGCACTGCTGGACGAGCGGCACCGGGTACGGCCCGACCGGATCGTGCACCTCCTGCGCGAGAGCACCACCCTGGACCGCACGGAGAACATCTGGCGCCTGGACCGGGTGGACACGGCGTACCGCAAACTCGGCGGCCGCTACGAGACGTTCGCCGAACAACTTGCCTTACAGCGAGCCGAGTTGCTGGACGAGGCGGAGCGGGACATCGAGGACTTCGCCTACCTGACGGAGGCCTGGCCGGCACTTATGGAGGGGACCCGCACATGAGCGTGCCCCGGGGCGCACTCGCCGAGCCCCTCGCCGCCGCCGGTACCGACCGCATCGTCTACGACCTCACCGGCATCGAGCGTCAGTACGGCACCCTGCTGGACGAACTGCCCGGAATCCACGTCCGGTTCGCGCTCAAGGCGTGCCCCGTCGACGAGGTCCTGCGCTGCCTGGCCGCCCTGGGCGCCGGGTTCGACGCGGCGAGCCCCGCCGAGATCGCCCAGGCCCTCCAAGCCGGCGCGCCGCCGGACCGCATCCACTACGGCAACACCGTCAAGTCCGACCGGGACATCGCCGAAGCCCACCGCATGGGCGTCCGCACCTTCGCCACCGACAGCGTCGAGGACGTCACCGCGATCGCCCGGCACGCCCCCGGCGCCCGGGTGTTCTGCCGCCTCGCCACCAGCGGGGAGGGCGCCCTGTGGGGCCTGAACCGCAAGTTCGGCTGCGCCCCCGAGGACGCCGTCCGGGTGCTGGCCACGGCCCGCGCGGCCGGCCTCACCCCGGCGGGTCTGTCCGTGCACGTCGGCTCCCAGCAGATGACGTGCGAGGCCTGGCAGCAGGCCCTCGACACCCTCGCCGAGACCCTGACGGCGCTGGCCGGGCGGGGGATCGTACCCGACCACGTCAACCTCGGCGGCGGCCTGCCCGCGCTCGGCTACCGGGACCGCCACGGCGACCCCCTCGACCCGCCCCTCGACAAGATCCTCACCGTGCTCCGCGAGGGCATGGAACACCTGCGCGCCCTGACCCCCGCACCGCTCGGCTTCGTCATGGAACCGGGCCGTCACCTGGTCGCCGACCACGGCGCCGTACGCGCCCACGTCTCCCGGCTGACCCGGCGCCGGCAGCCGGACGGCGAGGACGCGCACTGGCTCTACCTGAGCTGCGGCAAGTTCAACGGCCTCTACGAGATGGACCAGGTGACACACCGGCTGGTCTTCCCCGGCCACCCGGAGACGGGGGAGCACGTCCCCGCGGTCGTCGCCGGCCCCACCTGCGACAGCGACGACGCCTACGGCGGCGGCCGGCACCGGGTGCGGGTGCCGCGGGGCCTCGCCTCCGGCGACCTCCGCCGTGCCCGGTCTCTCCGTGTCTCGTTGTGCCAGGTGGTGTCCCGTGCCGTCACACCAGGTCGTCGCGGCTGACGTCACGCCGCCGCACGGCCGGTCCGTCCGGGCCGAGTTCCAGGACGTCCTCGCACGTGGCGGTGCACAGGATCGTCGCCTGACCGCCGCGCGGGGTCTCGATGAGCAGGACGTAGGAGCGTACGGTCACCGTCGTCCCCTCCTGTCCGGTCACCGACACCATGCCCAGCCAGTGGCGGCGCTGGATGCCCTGCGCGGCGAAGTGGTCGATCGCCTTGCGGGCGCCCGCCCCGATCGCCTCGCGGCCGACCGTCGGCTCGGGCTGCGCGTTCGCCGCGAAGACGGCTTCCTCGGTGAAGGTGTGCATCCACGCGTCCACCTCGCCGTCGTCCAGCAGTTGCATCTGCCGCGCGTAGAACTGCTGGACCTGCTGGTACAGCTCCACCGAGGACTGCTGTCCCCGCAGGGGGGCCTCCTGCACGCTCATCGGGACTCCTCATCGCTTCCTGGCGTCGGTCCGGACCCGGGGCCCGGGTCCGCTCCCCACCTTCCAGGCGGCCCCTCGTGCGCCCCTCAACAACCGATCGACCACCCGGGTAGTTGCGGGTCATACCTCGATCTGCTCGAAGATGTGCGGGTACGACACGATGTCGTCGGGGAACTCGGCCGCCATGCGCTGGAACTCCGGGCTGCCGAACGCCGTGGCGAGAGCCTGGGCCGACTCCCAGACCGCGACGTTCATCAGAAGTTGACTGCCCGCCGTTCCCTTGTGCATCTGCAGGGAGACGAATCCCGGCTGAGCCTTCATGAACTCCGCCTGCCTCCGAAAGAGAGTCAGGAACGCTTCCGTCCTCTCCTTCGGAACGAAGAAGGTGTTGGCCAGGACGATGGGCCCGGTCTTCTCCTTGAACTGCGCGAACATCGGCGTCATCGGGTCCAGGCTCTCCAGCTTGGCCATCTTCGGTACTTCCTCTCGCTGTCGGTTCTCCCACGGCACCGAGGCCGGCCACCGCCGCACTGAATCCGGCGACGCTCACGACGCTCGCTTGTCCCTACGGATACTGCTTTCCGGGGACCGTTCCATCGTCCCGGCGAAAGCGGGCCGTGAAGTCAGCCGCAGTTCCCGTTCCGAAGGGCGACTTCGGTCGGACCGCGCGAAGCAGTGTCAGACCTGGGGATGACAGCGGACCGTTCCTGATCAGCGAGCAGGAGTGAGTATGGGACTCGAACCTGGTCGGCTGGTGCGTCCCGAACGGTTGTGGATGCACTGCACACCGATGAGCCCGTTCGCCCTGGCCACGGCCAGGGGAACGGGCTCAACTGTGTTCAGTGCGGGGCGTTGGGCAGGTACTCCGGAGGTGGTTTCCTTGGCACCCGTAATGTCAGTCAACTGTTATGCG
>NZ_JBSGDB010000588.1:0-4968 GCF_053602155.1 Streptomyces sp. NPDC004561 | reverse complement strand
TCCGGCCGGCAGGCCGACGCCCTCGACGTCTTCCGCCGCATGCGCCGCCAGCTCGACGACGAACTCGGCATCCAGCCCTCGCCCGCACTGCGCAAGGTCGAGAGCGCGATCCTCGCCCACGACCCGGCCCTCACCGGCGACCCGCGCGTTCCCTCACCTCTCCAGCCGGTGTGACCGGGCGCGGTCCGGGCCCCGTAAGCGGCCCGTCAGTCCCCGGTCAGCCCGCGTTGCCACGATCGTGCCCACGCACCTCCGGCCCGACGGCCCGCGCGGGCCATGTCCGATGTCACGTCACCTCACGCGGAGGCAGAACGACATGAAGTCCCACGTCGCGGAACTGGCCGGCATACGCGAACGCGTGCTCGCCGGCCCCAGCGAGAAGGCGACCGCCGCTCAGCGGGCCAAGGGCAAGCTCACCGTGCGCGAGCGGATCGGCCTGCTCCTCGACGAGGGCTCGTTCCAGGAGGTCGAGCCGCTGCGCCGGCACCGGGCGACCGGGTTCGGCCTGGAGACCCGGAAGCCGTACACCGACGGTGTGGTCACCGGCTGGGGCACGGTCGAGGGCCGTACGGTCTTCGTCTACGCCCATGACTTCCGGATCTTCGGCGGCGCGCTGGGCGAGGCCCACGCCACCAAGATCCACAAGGTCATGGACATGGCCCTGGCGGCGGGCGCGCCCCTGGTGTCGCTGAACGACGGGGCGGGCGCCCGTATCCAGGAGGGTGTGACCGCCCTCGCGGGCTACGGCGGCATCTTCCGCCGCAACACGGCCGCGTCCGGGGTGATCCCGCAGATCAGCGTGATGCTCGGCCCGTGCGCCGGGGGTGCCGCCTACAGCCCGGCCCTCACCGACTTCGTGTTCATGGTCCGCGAGAGCTCGCAGATGTTCATCACCGGCCCGGACGTGGTCAAGGCGGTGACGGGCGAGGAGATCACCCAGAACGGGCTCGGCGGCGCCGACGTCCACGCGGAGACCAGCGGGGTGTGCCACTTCGCGTACGACGACGAGGAGACCTGCCTGGAGGAGGTCCGCTATCTGCTCTCCCTGCTGCCCGGCAACAACCGCGCGACCCCGCCCCCGGTGACCTGCGCCGACCCGGCCGACCGCCGCTGCGGGGCACTGGCCGACCTGGTGCCGGTCGACGGCAACCGGCCGTACGACATGACCCGGGTCGTAGAGGAGATCGTCGACGACGGCGAGTACCTGGAGGTGCACCAGCGCTGGGCGCGGAACATCATCTGCGCGCTGGCCCGGCTGGACGGCCAGGTGGTCGGGATCGTCGCCAACCAGCCGCAGGCCCTGGCCGGCGTGCTGGACATCGAGGCGTCGGAGAAGGCCGCGCGGTTCGTGCAGATGTGCGACGCGTTCAGCATTCCGCTGGTCACCCTGCTCGACGTGCCCGGCTTCCTGCCCGGTGTCGGCCAGGAGCACGGCGGCATCATCCGGCACGGCGCCAAGCTGCTGTACGCCTACTGCAACGCGACCGTGCCGCGCATCTCCCTGATCCTGCGCAAGGCCTACGGCGGCGCCTACATCGTCATGGACAGCCAGTCCATCGGCGCGGACCTCACCTACGCCTGGCCGACGAACGAGATCGCCGTGATGGGCGCGGAGGGCGCCGCGAACGTCATCTTCCGCCGCCAGATCGCCGAGGCCGACGACCCCGAGGCCAAGCGGGCCGAACTGGTCAAGGAGTACAGGGCCGAGCTGATGCACCCGTACTACGCGGCCGAACGCGGCCTCGTGGACGACGTGATCGACCCCGCCGAGACCCGCGAGGTGCTGATCCGCTCCCTCGCGATGCTCCGCACCAAGCACGCGGAGCGCCCCGCACGCAAGCACGGCAATCCCCCTCAGTGACGGAGGTACCCCATGTCCGTGTCCCCCGCGTCCCCCACTCCCCCCATCCGCGTCGAGAAGGGGGAGGCCACCGACGAGGAACTGGCCGCCCTGACCGTGCTGCTGCTCAGCCGGGGCGCGCTCGCCGACGCCGGTGCGGAACCCTCCACCCCCGGCACCACTTGCTGGCGCCCGCACGCCTTCCACGCGCCGCACAGCTGGCAGCGCTCCTGACCGGTGCGCGGCCGGCGCCGGACGGCCCGGCGCGCCCACGGCTCAGGCCCTGGTGAGCGTGATGTCCTGCTCGGCGACCGCGTGGAAGGCCGGCAGCGGCGCGATGCCCACCGGGCGCAGCTCCATGAGGGTGGCCTCCACATGGGCCGCGCCCGCCCGGAGGGGGTCCGGCGAGACCTTCCCGATGTCCCGCCAGCGGTGTTCGGCGCCGTCGCACCGGGCCATGCTGCCGCCGATGCCGTGCTCGACGCCGAGGTCGCCCTGGCTGACCGAGGAGCTCACGAACACCGGGCCGGTGCCGCCGGTGCAGCGGTAGCTGCCGGTGAGGGTGATCGTGCCGTCGGCGGCGACCCGGCCGGTCCGGTCGACCGTGACGGTCTCGGCGGGGTCGGCCACGGCCGGGCCGGCGACGGCGCACAGCAGGGCGACGGCGCCGAGGACCGCTGCGAGGGCGGGGCGTACGGGCATGGTGGGCCTCCCGGTTCCGTGGGGCTGGGGGAATCCACTGGTACCCGGCGGCCCTGCCGGTAGGCGGAACGTCACTCCAACGGTGGCGCGTCATCGGACCGTCCGTGAGTTGTCCGGGTGTTGTCACGTTTCCCGGCGGCCGGTTCCGGTGCGTTCACGCCGGAGGCATGGTCTGTGCATACCGGGCGGCGGCCGCATCGGCCGGCCCCTCGTATCCGATGTGGAGGTGCGCCATGTGCTCCTGTTCCTCCTCGCTCTCCGGGTATCCCGCGACCCAGGGGCCGCACCCGGTGGCCGCCCACCCCGAGCAGGGCTGGACCCTGCTGTGCGACGGCTCGATCGTCTTCGACGACAGCGGAGAGCTGCACCCGGACGGCAGCGTGGTCCCGCCCCGGCGGGTCCCGGCCGAGCGGCTCGCCGTGGCGGCCTGAGACGGCCCGGGGGTCTCCCGGCCGGCGCGGGCTCTACGGCAGGACGGCGAACCCGTCCAGCTCCACCATCGCCTGCTCGTCCCACAGCCGTACGACCTCGACGACGGCCATCGCCGGGTAGTCCCGGCCCGCCGCCCGGTGCCAGATACGGCCCAGTTCCCGGGCCTGGGCGCGATAGGCGGCCACGTCCGTGGCGTAGACGGTGACGCGGGCGAGGTCGGCGGGGGTGCCGCCGGCCGCGCGCAGGGCGCAGCAGGTTGCCGAGGGCCCGCTCGAACTGCTCCGGGAGGGTGCCGCCGGTGACCTTGCCGTCGCCGTCCAGCGCGGTCTGGCCCGCGAGGAACACCACCCGCGAGCCGGCCGCGACGACGGCGTGCGAGAAGCCCGTGGGCGGGGACAGCTCGGGCGGGTTGACGCGCTCGGTCGTCACCGGGCCTCCCGGTCGTGGGTCGTGGCGTACAGCTCCTTGGCGATGATGCCCCGCTGGACCTCGCTCGCCCCTTCGTAGATGCGTGGGGCGCGCACCTCGCGGTAGAGGTGTTCGAGCAGATGACCCCTGCGCAGGGCCCGTGCGCCGTGCAGCTGGACGGCGGTGTCGACGACGTACTGCGCGCTCTCGGTGGCGATCAGCTTGGCCATCGCGGCGCGCCGGGGCACGTCGGGGTCGCCCCGGTCGTACGCGCCCGCCGCCGCGTACACCATCAGGCGGGCCGCCTCCGTGCGCAGCGCCATCTCGGCGACCTGGTGGGAGACGGCCTGAAGGTCCATCAGCCGGCCCGAGAACGCCTCGCGCCTCCGGGTGTGGTCGAGCGTCGCGTCCAGGGCCGCCTGGGCCATGCCGACCGCGAACGCGCCGACGCTGGGCCGGAAGAGGTTGAGGGTGCCCATGGCCACGGCGAAGCCGCGGTCGACCTCGCCGAGCACGTCGCCGGCCGAGACGGGCACGGCGTCGAACTCCAGGGCGCCGATGGGGTGCGGCGAGATCATCTCCAGTGCGCTGCCGGTGAGTCCGGGCCGGTCGGCGGGGACGAGGAAGGCGGTCACACCCCGGGCCCCGGCACGGGGCGCGGTGCGGGCGAAGACGGTGTAGAAGTCGGCTTCGGGGGCGTTGGAGATCCAGCACTTCGCGCCGGTGAGCCGCCAGCCGTCGCGTCCGTGGGGCTCGGCCGCGAGAGCCAGTGCGGCCGCGTCCGAACCGGCGCCCGGCTCGCTCAGCGCGAAGGCGGCGACCGCGCTGCCGTCGGCGACGCGGGGCAGCCAGCGCTCCCGCTGGGCGGGGCTGCCGTGGGCGTGCACCGGATGGGCGCCGAGGCCCTGGAGGGCGAGGGCGGTCTCGGCCTCGGTGCAGGCCTGGGCGAGGGACTCCCGCATCAGGCAGAGGTCGAGCGCCCCGGATGTGAACAGCCTGCGCAGCAGGCCCAGTTGGCCCAGTTCGGCGAGGAGCGGCCGGTTGACGCGCCCCGGTTCGCCCTTGTCGGCGAGCGGGCGCAGCCGTTCGGCGGCCAGCGTGCGCAGCTCGGCACACCAGGCGATCTGCTCCGGTTCGAGCGAGAATGCGGGCACTGCCGGTCCTCCCTCCGGCTCGGGCCACCACGGCCCGTCGCCGTCGTCTGCCGGGCGGGCTTCCCCGTCCCCTGCCGGGCCGGGCCGTCGCGACCCGCTCCGTCGTACCGAGGTTATCGCGCACAGTTGACTGCCGTCACCAACACGATACGCTCGAACGGCGAGCCCACCACAGAGCCCGTCCCGACGTCTGTCACGGCAGGGGGCGAACCGCCATGCACCGCTCGGCCCACGTCGACACCTTCGCGCGCGACCATCTGCCCCCGCCGGACGAGTGGCCCGAACTGCGCTTCGACCTGCCGGAGCTGCAATACCCGGACCGGCTGAACTGCGCGGCGCAGCTCCTGGACCACGCCGGCGCGGCCCGCCCGGTCTTCCACACCCCGGACGGCCCCACGTGGACCTACGGCGACCTGCGCGCGCGGGTCGACC
>NZ_JBSGDB010000587.1:0-4969 GCF_053602155.1 Streptomyces sp. NPDC004561 | reverse complement strand
GGGGCCGCCGTCGTGCGGCCGTCACGCGCGCGTGGACGCGCCGGTGTCGTACCTGAGAGCTACCTCTTGCTGCTGTAGTTCGGCGCCTCGACCGTCATCTGGATGTCGTGCGGGTGGCTCTCCTTCAGACCCGCCGAGGTGATCCGCACGAACCGGCCGTTGGCCTGCAGCTCGGGCACGGTCCTGCCGCCGACGTAGAACATCGACTGGCGCAGGCCGCCGACCAGTTGGTGCACGACGGAGGACAGCGGGCCGCGGTAGGGCACCTGGCCCTCGATGCCCTCGGGGATCAGCTGGTCGTCGGAGGCGACGCCCTCCTGGAAGTAGCGGTCCTTGGAGAACGACCTGCGGTCGCCGCGGGTCTGCATGGCGCCGAGGGAGCCCATGCCGCGGTACGACTTGAACTGCTTGCCGTTGATGAAGAGCAGCTCGCCCGGGGACTCCTCGCAGCCCGCGAGCAGCGAGCCGAGCATCACCGTGTCGGCGCCGGCGACCAGCGCCTTGGCGATGTCGCCGGAGTACTGCAGACCGCCGTCGCCGATCACCGGGACACCGGCGTCCTTGGCGGCGAGCGCGGCCTCGTAGATCGCGGTGACCTGCGGGACGCCGACACCGGCGACCACGCGGGTCGTGCAGATGGAGCCGGGTCCGACACCGACCTTGATGCCGTCGGCGCCCGCGTCGACCAGGGCCTGGGCGCCGTCGCGGGTGGCCACGTTGCCGCCGATGACGTCGACGCCCGAGGAGTTCGACTTGATCTTGGCGATCATGTCGCCGACCAGACGGGAGTGGCCGTGCGCGGTGTCCACGACGATGAAGTCGACACCGGCCTCGACCAGGGCCTGGGCGCGCTCGAAGGCGTCGCCGGCCACGCCGACCGCCGCACCGACCAGCAGGCGGCCCTCGGCGTCCTTGGCGGCGTTCGGGTACTTCTCCGCCTTGACGAAGTCCTTGACGGTGATCAGGCCCTTGAGGACGCCCTCGCCGTCGACCAGCGGCAGCTTCTCGATCTTGTGCTTGCGCAGCAGCTCCATGGCCTCCGGGCCGGAGATGCCGACCTTGCCGGTGACCAGCGGCATCGGGGTCATGACCTCGTGCACGCGGCGGCTGCGGTCGCTCTCGAAGGCCATGTCACGGTTGGTGACGATGCCGAGGAGCTTCTCGTCGCCGTCGGTCACCGGGACGCCGCTGATGCGGAACTTGGCGCACAGCGCGTCGGCCTCGGCGAGGGTGGCGTCCGGGTGAATGGTGATGGGGTCGGTGACCATGCCGGACTCGGAGCGCTTCACCAGGTCGACCTGGTTGGCCTGGTCCTCGATGGAGAGGTTGCGGTGCAGCACGCCGACGCCGCCCTGGCGCGCCATCGCGATCGCCATGCGGGACTCGGTCACCTTGTCCATGGCGGCGGACAGGAGCGGGATGTTGACCCGCACATTCTTGGAGACGTACGAGGCGGTGTCGATCTCGTCGGGCGCCATGTCCGACGAGCCCGGCAGCAGCAGCACGTCGTCGTAGGTCAGCCCGAGTGTCGCGAATTTACCGGGCACTCCGTCGACGTTGGCAGTCATGACACCTTCCCCAAATGGCCTTGATCGGTGCGGATGTCCATGCTAACGGGAAGCGTGGCTAGCAAATTCCACGGTTCGAGGTCCGTTCCGGCTTCGTATATTCGTACGGAAGCGGCGCCACGCTCGTTCATTCGGGTCCGGCGTGCGGGAGCCGCACCGGGCTGAGGCGGGCCCGGTGCCGCCGACTTGCGCCGATACGGCTGACCCGCCGCAGGGCGGAAAGGGGTTCGCCTACTGTTCCGCGAGCGCTCTGAGGCGGCTCAGCGCCCTGTGCTGTGCGACCCGGACGGCGCCGGGTGACATTCCCAACATCTGCCCGGTCTCCTCCGCGGTCAAGCCCACGGCGATGCGCAGCAGAAGCAGTTCGCGCTGGTTCTCGGGCAGGTTGGCCAGCAGTTTCTTCGCCCACTCGGCGTCGCTGCTGAGCAGGGCGCGCTCCTCGGGGCCGAGGGAGTCGTCCGGGCGCTCCGGCATCTCGTCGGAGGGCACCGCCGTGGATCCCGGGTGGCGCATCGCGGCCCGCTGGAGGTCGGCGACCTTGTGGGAGGCGATGGCGAAGACGAACGCCTCGAAGGGGCGGCCGGTGTCGCGATAGCGGGGCAGGGCCAGCAGGACCGCCACGCAGACCTCCTGGGCGAGGTCCTCGACGAAGTGGCGCGCGTCGCCGGGCAGCCGGGACAGCCGGGTGCGGCAGTAGCGCAGCGCGAGCGGATGGACGTGGGCCAGCAGGTCGTGCGTGGCCTGCGCGTCCCCGTCGACAGCACGGTGCACGAGGGCCCCGATCGGCCCGTGGGCCGTGCCCGCCTCGTCGTCGCGCATCGGTCCATCGTGCCTTGTGGCCGTCCGGTCCGTCGCATCGTGCTCGTGGTTGTGCACCGAAGCGTTATGAGCAGGTGCGCCGGCACTCATCCCCTGCGCCCTCCCCTTCCGCTCGACCGACTCGTCCCCGAGAGACTCCACATCTCAAGGATGCGGCATCCGCGCCGAAACGAGCAGCGCGCGTCGTACGGCCCCCTTCGCGCCCCGTCTCCCGGCACGTCCGGCGGGGGCGTACGCCCCCGTGCTCCGTCCGGCATCCCGCGCCCGGCCCGGCGACCGGAGGACCGTGCGTCCCTCCCACAGCGGCCCGTGGGGCGTCCTGGAGCGCGTCGAAATTCCCGGCGATGTGCGGGAGCCGATGCGACCGGTCGTCGCGGTCGCAGGAGCCGTCCGGGTGCACCGCGGGCTGGTCGCGAGGACCCGCTCCGGGTACGACTGGTGCACAGCCGCGCATCTCCGGGGACTTCGCGACCGAGGCCGCCACGGAGGGCGCACCGCGTCCACCCAGTGGCCCGGACGGCCCCGAGGGGCCGCTCACACGCGGCCCGTCGAGCAGCCCGAGCGCCTCCGAGAGACCCACCGCGCCTCCTCCAGCAGACGGCCCGGAACACCCCGGGAGGCCCGACGACCGACGAAGCTCCGAGGCGCCGGGCACCCCGGAAATCCCCGAGCGGCCGCCGGACACCCCGGAAGCCCCCGCGCCACGAGGCACCTCCAAGAAGGCACCCGGGACGCGGGAAACCGCACAGGCACCCGGGACGCGAGACCTCTCACAAGCACCCGGTAGACACACCGAACCGCACCCATCAGGCACCCCGAACCCACCGAGCACCCCGCAGACCCTCGGCCGACGCCCAAAGCCGCCCACCTCAGGCGCCCCGGGCACGATCGACAGACACGTACTCCCGCATCCACCAGACATCCCCGAGGCACCCGGGAGGGACCCCAAGCCGCATCCGTCAGGCACGCCGGGCACGCCAAGCGCCCAAGGCGCCAGGGGCATCCGCGGGAGCCAACCCGCGGCACCTCCACCAGGCACCCTGGGCACCCACGGGAGGCACACCGCGGCCCCTGCCTTCGGGTGAGCCGGCGGGCGGCGTCCCGCGCCGCTGCCCGGTGGGGACGCGGCGCGTCCCCGGCAACGGCGATGGGGCCCCGCGTGCCGCGCGGGGCTGGGCACGTCCTACCGGACCAGTCCCCAGCGGAAGCCGAGCGCCACCGCGTGGGCGCGGTCCGAGGCGCCGAGCTTCTTGAACAGGCGCCGGGCGTGCGTCTTCACGGTGTCCTCGGAGAGGAACAGCTCGCGGCCGATCTCGGCGTTGGAACGGCCGTGGCTCATGCCCTCCAGCACCTGGATCTCACGCGCGGTGAGCGTGGGCGCGGCGCCCATCTCGGCCGAGCGCAGGCGGCGCGGGGCGAGCCGCCAGGTGGGGTCGGCCAGCGCCTGCGTCACCGTGGCGCGCAGTTCCGCGCGCGAGGCGTCCTTGTGCAGGTAGCCCCGGGCACCCGCGGCGACCGCGAGGGCCACGCCGTCCAGGTCCTCCGCGACGGTGAGCATGATGATGCGTGCGCCCGGGTCGGCCGACAGCAGCCGGCGCACGGTCTCGACGCCACCCAGGCCGGGCATGCGCACGTCCATCAGGATGAGGTCGGAGCGGTCGGCGCCCCAGCGGCGGAGGACTTCCTCGCCGTTGGCCGCCGTCGTCACGCGCTCGACACCGGGCACGGTCGCGACCGCGCGGCGGAGCGCTTCTCGGGCAAGCGGGGAGTCGTCGCAGACGAGGACGGAAGTCATGACCGCCCTCCGCAGCTGATGCGCGTCACCTTGAGCCTCCAGGCTGGTACGGAATCGTCACCTGTGCGGTCGACCGTCTCGGACGCCTGCCCGAGCGCTTGTGTTTTCAACCGCCTCCGCACTCTCAACGATGGTCACTCGAAAGAGTTACGGGGCTGCGTGCCGTCATCGGCACTCTACGTGAGGGCGTCGACACGGTGCAGACATGCCCAACGGACCCTCAACTTTTCATCACAACCTATGCCCCATTCAGCTGCTTTTCTTCCCGTTTCGTGGTGTTCGGGGCTAGATTCGCAATGAGTCATATTTACATCTCCTTAGACCGGAGATGTACGGTCGTTGGCACCGTATCCGCCCAGAACGGCTACAAGGGGTCACGTAATGGCAGATTTCTCCCGCCTTCCCGGACCGAACGCGGACCTGTGGGACTGGCAGCTGCTGGCTGCTTGCCGCGGGGTGGACAGCTCGCTCTTCTTTCACCCGGAGGGCGAGCGCGGGGCGGCTCGGAGCGCTCGCGAGAACTCGGCGAAGGAGGTCTGCATGAGGTGCCCGGTCCGTGCGGAGTGCGCGGCACACGCCCTGGCGGTGCGCGAACCGTACGGCGTCTGGGGAGGCCTCACCGAGGATGAGCGTGAGGAGTTGATGGGGCGAGCACGCAACCGGCTGGTGTCGGCCTCGGCCACCAGCGGCGATGCCGCCCCGAATCACTGAAGGAACGTTTCTGCACCCACAGCCCACCGGGTGCAACCATTCCCCCACCCGGGCACGCCTTGTGCGTGCCCCTGAC
>NZ_JBSGDB010000586.1:0-4972 GCF_053602155.1 Streptomyces sp. NPDC004561 | reverse complement strand
GGGAGGTCTCCGCGGCCACGGGCGGGGACGGCGGGGACGACCTGCCGCCGCGGCCCGGGCGAGCGAAGCGACCTGTCCAGTTCCGGCCACCAGCCAAGGACCCCGACATGACCGAGCCCCCGGTACAAAAGGCCCTCCGCATCGAGGATTTGGCGCACCGGACCGGCACCACCGTGCGCACCATCCGTGCCTACCAGGACCGCGGTCTCCTCCCCCGTCCCGAGCGCCAGGGCCGGGCCAACTTCTACTCCGAGGCCCACGTCACCCGCCTCCACCAGATCGCGCACCTCCTCGACCGCGGCTACACCCTCGCCTCGATCAAGGAACTCCTGGACGCCTGGGACACGGGCCGTGGCCTCGGCGGAGTCCTCGGTCTGGTCACCGAGGTGGAGGGCCCGTGGACGGACGAGCAGCCCGACCGCGTCACCCGCGCCGAACTCGAAGCCCGCTTCGGCGGCGCCCCCGACGAGGACGCCGTGGCCGAGGCGCTCGAACTGGGCGTACTGGAAGCGGTCGACGGCGACCCCGACGCCTTCCTCGTCCCCAGTCCCCAAGAGCTCGCCGTGGCAGCGGAGTTGCATGCCGCAGGTGTCCCCCTGTCCGCGATCTCGGGCCATCTGCGGGAGTTGAGGACTCAGGTCGAGCACATCGCCGCCCGTTTCCTGGAGTTCACCACAGAGCACGTCTTCGCGCGCTACCTGGACGATCCGGACCGTCGCACGGACGCGCACGCGGCGGAGGCGGCCTCCCTCGTACGCCGCCTGCGCCCCCTCGCCCAGCAGACGGTGGACGCCGAACTCGGCCGCGCCATGCGCGCGTTCGCGACCCGCCACCTGCGCGCGCACCTCGGCGCCGAGGAACCCGGCGAACAGGACTCCGGCACGCGTCCCGTACCGCTCCCCGCGAAGACGATCGACGCCGTGGAAGGGCTGGTTGGCCGGGACCGCGTCTCCGAGTTCGTCGCGCATGCGGCCGAACGTGAGGTAAGCGCACGGATCTTGGACGACCTGGTGACATCCGGCGGTCGCGCCCCGGAAGTTCGCGAATCACCTTGAAACACACGCCTGTTGTCCACAGTTCCGCCAATTCCCCTGTGGATAACCGCACTTGGTTGTGGACCAAACCTGTGGGCAAAAACAACCTGCGTGATCCGCGTCTCTCCCGCACGCTGGACACATGGACGAAAGACGCACCGTAAAGGTGTCGAAGTACCTCTCGAAACACCTCCGCCACCTGCCGGAACGCATCGGCCTCGCCCTGGACCCGGGCGGCTGGGTGGAGATCGACGCGCTGATCGCCGCGGCCGCCGGGCACGGATTCCGGTTCACCCGTGAGGAGCTGGACCACGTGGTGGCCACCAACGACAAACAGCGCTTCGCGATCGAGGGCACCAGAATCCGCGCCAGCCAGGGTCACAGCATCGGCGTGGACCTCGGCCTGCCCCCGGCGACCCCGCCACCGTTCCTGTACCACGGCACCGTCGCCCCCGCCCTGGACGCCATCCGCGCGACCGGCCTCAGGCCCATGAGCAGGCACGCCGTACACCTGTCCGCGGACCGGGAGACCGCCACCCGCGTCGGCGCCCGCCGCGGCCGGCCCGTCGTCCTCACCGTCGACGCCGGCGCCATGCACCGCGACGGCCATGTGTTCCACGTCAGCGCCAACGGCGTCTGGCTGACGGCCGCCGTACCCCCGCGGTACCTCCGTCTCCCCGGCCCCCGCTGAGGTCCGCAACCGCGCGGGCGACCGGCCGGGAGTCCCCGGGCGCATGACCCGGCGCCTGTCCGATGCGCGGCCGGCGCGTGCCCGAGCAGCCACATTCGGTGACGGTTTCGCCCGTTGTCCTTGGCCCCGCTTACTCTCGGACGCATGAGTCTGCGCCTGAGCACCGTGATCCTGCCGTACCGCCGCTGGAACGAGGGCGGCCGTTCGGCCTGGGTGCGGGCCGAGCAGCTCGGCTTCCACACCGCGTACACCTATGACCACCTCTCCTGGCGCAGCTTCCGCGACGGCCCGTGGTTCGGCGCGATCCCGACGCTGACCGCCGCCACGGCCGCCACCGAGCGCCTCCGCCTCGGCACGCTGGTCACCTCTCCGAACTTCCGGCACCCGGTGACCCTCGCCAAGGAGCTGATCTCCCTCGACGACATCTCCGGCGGCCGGGTCACCCTCGGCATCGGCGCCGGCGGTACGGGCTTCGACGCGACCGCCCTCGGCCAGGAGCCGTGGACCCCGCGCGAGCGCGCCGACCGGTTCGCCGAGTTCGTGCCCCTGCTCGACCGGCTGCTCACCGAGGACACGGTGACGCACGAGGGCCGGTTCTACTCGGCGCACGAGGCGCGGAACATACCGGGCTGTGTGCAGCGCCCCCGGCTGCCGTTCGCGGTCGCGGCCACCGGCCCCCGCGGGCTGAGGCTCGCCGCCCGCCACGGCCAGGCCTGGGTCACCACCGGCGACCCCAAGCTGTACGAGAACGGCACCCCGGAGCAGTCCGTAGAGGCGCTGCGCGGGCAGTTCGGCAAGTTGTCCGAGGCGTGCGAGGCCGTCGGCCGGGACGTGGCGGACCTGGACAGGATCCTGCTCACCGGCTTCACCCCGGACCGCGCACGGCCGCTCGCGTCCCTGGACGCGTTCGTGGACTTCGCCGGCCGCCACCAGGAGCTGGGCTTCACCGAGATCGTCGTCCACTGGCCCATCCCTGACTCCGACTTCGCCGCGGACGAGAAGGTCTTCGAACGGATCGCCATGGAGGCCGTCGCGCAGCTGGACTGAGGTCCGTCGGGCGTGCCCGGATTCGGCCGAGCGTCATCTGTGTCTCATCCGTGCGCAGTCGCGCACGGCCGTGCGGGCATATGCGCGAGAATGACCCGGTGACCTCAGCGACCAGACAGCCCGGGACCCCAGCCGCCGCGATACGCCCGCGGCTGATCGCCACCGACCTCGACGGCACCCTGCTGCGCGACGACAAGTCGGTCTCCCCAAGGACCGTCGCAGCCCTGGCCGCCGCCGAGGAGGCGGGCATCGAGGTCTTCTTCGTCACCGGCCGCCCGGCCCGCTGGATGGACGTCGTCAGCGACCACGTCCACGGCCACGGCCTGGCGATCTGCGGCAACGGCGCCGCCGTCGTCGACCTGCACGGCGGCCCCGGCGCCCACCGCTTCGTGAAGGTGCGTGAGCTGTCCCGGGAGAACGCCCTGGACGCGGTACGAGTGCTCCGCGAGGCCGCGCCCGGCACGATGTTCGCGGTGGAGCAGACCTACGGCTTCCACCAGGAGCCGGCCTATCCCAAGCTGCACATGGAGACGCCCGACAACCTGCGGCCGGCCGAGGAACTGCTCGCGCCCGACGGCCCGGACGCCGACCAGCCCGTCCTCAAGATCCTGGCCCACCACCCCACCCTCGACCCCGACGACTTCCTCGGCCTCGCCCGCCTCGCGATCGGAGAGCGCGCCAACGTCACCCGCTCCAGCCCCAGCGCCCTGCTGGAGCTCAGCGGCCCCGGCGTCTCCAAGGCCAGCACCCTCGCCCTGTGCTGCGCCGAGCGCGGCATCTCGCACGAGGAGGTCGTCGCCTTCGGCGACATGCCCAACGACGTAGAGATGCTCACCTGGGCCGGCCAGTCGTACGCGATGGGCAACGCCCACCCGGACGCCGTCGCCGCCGCGTCGGGCCGTACCGTCGCCAACAACGAGGACGGCGTGGCGGTCGTGATGGAGCAACTGCTCGCGGAGCACTTCTAGTTCCACCGGTTCCACGGTCCGGGTCGCCCCGGCCGGGTCACCGTCGTCCCGATCGCCCGGAGCGGGTCACCGCGGCCCAGATCCGTCCGGGACGGGTCACCGTGCCCCGACCAGCGACTCCGCCTCCGCCTCCCGTCGTGCCATCTCCCTCAGCGGCCCGTCGACCGCGGCCAGTTCCGCGTACGGGCCGCGCTGCACCACCCGGCCCGCGTCGAGCACGATCACCTCGTCGACCGCGGCCAGGCCGGCGAGCCGGTGCGTGATCAGCAGCGTCGTGCGGCCCTCCGTGGCGGCAAGGAGATCGGCGGTGAGCGCGTCGGCCGTCGGCAGGTCCAGGTGTTCGGCGGGCTCGTCGAGCACCAGGACGGGGAAGCCGGCCAGCAACGCGCGAGCCAGCGCCAGCCGCTGCCGCTGACCGCCGGACAGCCGCGCCCCGTGCTCGCCGACGAGCGTGTCCAGGCCGTCGGGCAGCCCGTCCACCCAGTCCAGCAGCCGGGCCCGGGACAGCACCCGGCGCAGTTCGGCCTCGGTGGCGTCCTTCCTGGCCAGCAGCAGGTTCTCGCGGACCGAGCTGTCGAAGAGGTGCGCGTCCTGAGCACACAGCCCGACGAGCCGCCGTACGTCGTCACCGGCCAGCGCGTGCGCGTCCACCCCGGCGAGCGTGTACGAGCCGACCTGCGGGTCGAGGAACCGCAGCAGCACCTGGGCGAGTGTGGTCTTGCCGGAGCCGGAGGCGCCCACCACGGCGATCCGCCGGCCCTCCTCCAGCGTGAGATCGAGCCCGCCCAGCGCCTCCCGCCGCTGCCCCTCGTGCCGTGCGGCCAGCCCCTTGAGGACCACCGGGAACGGCGCTTCGGGCGCCTTCCGGGGCCGCTCGGGCTCGTGCACGGGCTCCGGGGCGTCCAGGACCTCGTAGACCCGCTCCGCGCTCCGCCGCACCCGCTGCCGGTGGCGGACGGCGAGCGGCAGCCCGAGCACGGCCTCGAAGGCGGCCAGCGGGGTGAGGACGACCACGGCCATCGCCACGCCGCCGAGCCGGCCCGCGGCCACCGCCTGGGCCCCGAGCAGCGCCGTGCCCGTGACCGTCAGACCGGAGATCAGCGCGGTGAGCCCGTCGCCGAGCGCGGTGACGGCGGCGGCGCGCGAGGCGATCCGGGTCAGGGTGCCGTCCGCCCGCCGGGCCGCCTCCGCGCGGACGGGCAGCGCTCCGGCGACGGTCAGCTCGGCGGTGC
>NZ_JBSGDB010000585.1:0-4988 GCF_053602155.1 Streptomyces sp. NPDC004561 | reverse complement strand
GCCGCAGCGCGTCGTCCCTCGCGATGCGGGCCGGAGTTGCCGGTGGCGTCCTCAGCACCCTGGCAGTCGCCGGGGCGTCTGGTTCGGCCAATTGCCGACGGATTGCCTGGAGCGGACACCGGGCGCGTTGCCAGAATCCCGGCAGAGCCCGATTCCCCCCGCTCTTCTCGCCTCTCGTTCCCCCTGATCGGCGAACTCGCCGAGTTCTCCGCTCGTCCCGCTCGCGCCCTTTCGCACGTCCAGTCCCATGCCCGTCGCACAGGAAAGGCAGGAGAACCATGGCCCGCCCGCCTCGGTACGGATACGAATCGCGTCCCGGAGAGAAGAAGGTGCTGATCACCCGCGGCTGCCGCCTCGTCGCCAGCGTGCACGGCGCCGACCGCGTCCACACGCTCCTCGCCGAACTGCGCGCGGACGACCCGCAGCGCGTCCTCGCCCGCTGGGCCGAGACCGGGCACGGCGCCGGCGCCGCGGCCAGCGGCCACCCGACGGCGGCCTGAGGGAGCCCACGATGACCACCACAGCCTTGGTCTGCCTGCCCTTCGCCGGAGCCGGCGCCTCCTTCTTCCGCAAGTGGCGGCGGCTCGCACCCGCCGGACTCTCGCTCGTACCCCTCCAGTTGCCGGGCCGCGAGGAGCGGTTCGCCGAGCGGCCGTACACCGATGTCGGCGAGGCCATGGACGCGGAACTGCCCTGGGTGCTCGGGCAGATCTCCGGCGCCGACCGGGTGGCCCTGTTCGGGCACAGCCTCGGCGCCGAGCTGGCCTACGAGCTGACCCGCCGGCTCACCGGGCACGGCGTCGACGTCGCCCGGCTCTTCGTCAGCGGCGCCCCCGGGCCCCGCAAACGCGATGTGGAGCGGGTCAGCGAACTCGACGACGAGGGCTTCCTGGAGGGGCTGCGTCGGGTCGCCGGCTACCGGCACCCGGCCATGGACCACCCCGAGATGATCCAGGTGATGATGCCGTTCCTGCGCGCCGACTCGGTGATGCACGAGAACTACTCCTCCGACCACCCCGACCTGCTCGACGTGCCGGTCACCTCGCTGCGCGGCCGCGCCGACGAACTGGTCTCGGCCGCCGAGGCCGCCGAGTGGGCCGCGGAGACCCGCGGCTCCTTCCGCAGCGTCGAGCTGGACGGCGGGCACATGTACCTCACCGACGACCCCGAGCCCGTGCTGCGCGCCGTGGCCGGCGAACTCGACGGGGGTGAGTGAGCCATGACCGCACTGGCCGGCGAGGCCCCCGTGGGCCGCTGCCCCTTCGCCCGGCTCACCGCCGCGACCGACGCCGACCTGGTCGACCCGACGCTGTACGGCGGCGGGGACGCCCCGGCCGTCTGGCGCGAGCTGCGGGCCCGGGACCGGCTGCACTGGCAGCAGGTCGACGCCGAGCGCGGCTTCTGGTCGGCGTTCCACTACGCGGACGCCGACCTGGTCCTGCGCGACGCCACCACCTTCACCTCCGAGCGGGGCACCCTGCTCGACCTGCTCGGCACCGACGACCCGGCGGGCGGACAGCAGCTCGCCGTGACCGACCCGCCCGTGCACACCGCGCGGCAGGCCCGGCTGAAGCGCGCCCTGACCAGCAAGGCCGTCGGCCGGCAGCGCGAGCGCATTCGTGCCCTGCTGGTGGAGCTGCTCGAACCCCTCGGCGACGGCGGGGTGTTCGACTTCGCCACGGCCATGATGGCGATGCCGATGTGGGTCACCGGCACCATGATGGACCTGCCGCGCGCCGACTGGGAGTGGCTCACCCGCGCCACCACCCAGTGCATCGCCGCCGACGACCCCGAGTTCCAGGAGCCCGGCGGGAAGGCGGCGACCCTGAACCGGGCGCACATGGAGCTCTTCGGCTACTTCCAGGACGTCGTCCGGCACCGCCAGCGCCACCCCGGCGACGACCTGCTCAGCAGCCTGCTCTCGACCCGCTTCGAGGGCCGCACGATGAACCCCGGCGAGGTCATCTCCAACTGCTACAGCCTGATCCTCGGCGCCAACGTCACCACCCCGCACGCACCGACCTTCGTGATGGCCGAGTTCGCCGGCACCGACGTCCTCGACGACTGGGCGGCCCACCCCGAGCTGAACACCTCGGCCGTCGCGGAGGCGCTGCGCTGGGCCTCCCCGGTCAACCACGTCATGCGGTACGCCACCACCGACACCGTGGTGCACGGCACCCCGGTCGCCGCGGGCGAGGCGATCGTGGTGTGGCTGGGCGCCACCAACCGCGACCCCGGGGTGTTCGCCGACCCCGAGACCTTCGACATCCGCCGCAGGCCCAACAAGCACCTGGCCTTCGGTATCGGCCCGCACTACTGCGTCGGCCACAGCGTGGCCCGGCTCACCCTGTCCCTGATGTTCGAGGAACTGCTGCGCCGCTACGAGGACTTCCGTCCCGCGGGCCGGCCGGAGCGGCTGATCTCGACCTTCGCGTCCGGCTACAAGCACGTGCCGGTCACCGCCCGGCGCCGCCCCGGCACCGGCCACTGACCACGCCCAGGCGCCGGCGCCCGTGCCGGCCGCTTGCGCCGCTGTCCACATCTGCCGCTGACACCCTTTCTGGAGGACGACATGACGCACGACACCCTCACCGTGGCGGACCCCGCCGCCGGCGCCGCGCACCTGGAGCTGGTGCGCTCGCTGTGGTGCGAGGTCCTCGGCCTGAGCGAGGTCGGGGACGACACCAACTTCTTCGACGCGGGCGGCGACTCGCTGCTGCTGGTCGCGCTGGTGGAGCACCTGTGCCAGGCGACCGGGCGGCCGGTGCGCACCATGGACGTGCTGCGCGCCGGAACCGTACGCGGCCAGGCCGCGCTGCTCGCGGACGCCGTCCCGGCACCCGCCGAGGTGTAGCCGTGGAGACCGTGGAGGAACGCATCGACCTCCCGGGCGACGGACAGGGCCGGAACCCCGGGAACGGGGTCCCGGCCCTGTCCGTCACGTCCGGGCCCGCCGAGGGCGCGGCCGGCACGTCGCGCGCCGCGCGGGCCGGCGTCACATCCGGCTCGCTGCTGCTCGCCGGGTACGCGCTCGCCCTCGCCCGCTGGACGGGCGCCCGGCGGCTGATCGTCGACCACGCCGCCGACGGGACGTCGGCACCGGTGCCGGTCCGGCTCGAGATCGACGACGACCTGCCCGCCGGCGACTGGCTGCGGTACGTGCACCGCACGGCGGCCGCGGCCGCCGGCACACCCGCCGCCGACGCTCCGGCGCGGTACGGCTCCGGCGCCCGCACCGGCAGCGAACTCAGCGTCTGGGAGACCGGCCCGGGGTGCGTCCACGCCGAGTACTCGGGTACGGAGTGGAGCCTGCCCGACCTGGAGGGTTTCGTGGCCGGCCTGCGCGCCGCCTGCGCGGAACTGGCCGTGGCGGACGGCCCGTTGGCGGACGTCCGCTGCCTGTCGGAGGAGGCCCGGCGGCTGTTGGACCGGGTCAACGACACCGGCCGGGACTTCCCCGCCGCCTCGCTCGGCGAGCTGCTCCGGCACAGGGCCGACGCCGCGCCGGACGCCACGGCGGTGCGCGACGGTGACACCGAGCTGACCTACGGCGCCCTCGCCCGTGCCGCCTCCCTCCAGGCCGGCCGGCTCCGCGCGGCCGGGGTCCGCCCGGGCGACACCGTGCTGGTCGCCCTGCCCCGGTCGGCGGCCGAGATCGTCGCCGTGACCGGCGCCGTCTGGGCGGGCGCCGCCTACGTCGGCGTGGACCTGAGCCTGCCCGACGCCCATCTGGCCCGGATCGTGGCCAGGTGCCGGCCGGCGGCGATCCTGACCGACCGGCCCGCCGGCGCCCGTACCGCGCTGGCCGGCATCCCGGCCGTGGCCGTCTTCGAGCCCGGCGCGGACGGGTCCGGCGGCGCCCCGTGCCCGCCCGCGTCCGGGGCCGGTCTGCTCGCGTACGTCGCCTTCACCTCCGGATCCACCGGCGAGCCGAAGGGCGTGTGCGTACCGCACAGCGCGGTCGTCCGGCTGGCGCTGGGCGCGGACTACGCCCGGCTCGGGCCCGGCGAGCGGGTGCTGCGGCTGTCGCCGCTGCCCTTCGACGCCTCCACGTTCGAGCTGTGGGGGGCGCTGCTGACCGGCGCCGCGCTGGAGGTCCAGCCGGACGGGCTGGCCTCCCCGACCGAGCTGGGCGCGTTCATCGCCGAGCGGAAGGTGACGGTCGCCTGGTTCACCGCCGGGCTGTTCCGGCTGCTCGTGGAGTTCGCCGGGGACTGCTTCGGCGGCATGCGGCAGGTGCTGACCGGCGGGGACGTGGTGCCGTACGAGCATGTGGCGCGGCTGCTGGCCCGGCACCCGGGGCTGACCGTCACCAACGGCTACGGTCCCACCGAGAACACGACCTTCACCACCACCCACTCGGTCACCCGGCCCGAGGAGGCCGCCCGGCCGCTGCCGATCGGCACCCCGGTGCCGGGCACCCGGGTGTACGTCCTCGACGAGCGGGACCGGCTGCTGCCGCCCGGGGCGGTGGGCGAGCTGTGCACCTCCGGCGCGGGCCTGGCCACCGGCTATCTCGGCGACGCGGCCGAGACCGAGCGCCGCTTCGGCCGGTTCTGCCCGGAGGTGCCGGAGCGGCTGTACCGCACGGGCGACCTGGTGCGGATCGACCCGGTGGGGCGGCTGTGCTTCCTCGGCCGGACCGACGAGCAGGTCAAGATCCGCGGGTACCGCATCGAGCCGGCCGCGATCGGCCGGGCGCTGCGGGCGGCCCATCCGCTGGTGCACGACGCCGTCGTCTTCGCGGTGGGCGCGGACAGCGCGAGCAAGCGCCTGGTGGCGGCGCTCGTCCCCGGCCCGGCGGGCGGGGACGGGACGCGGCCGGACGTCCGGGAGGTGCGGGCCCGGCTGGCCGAGCAGGTGCCGTCGTACATGGTCCCAACCCTGTGGACGGTGGTCGACCGCCTCCCGGTCAGCCGCTCCCGCAGCAGCCGCCCGCAGCGCCGCTCCACGTCACTGTCCGCACCCGGCCGCCGCTCCGCCTCGTC
>NZ_JBSGDB010000584.1:0-4990 GCF_053602155.1 Streptomyces sp. NPDC004561 | reverse complement strand
GAAGGCCGGACCCCCGAACCCCGGGTCCGGCCTTCGGCGTGCCCGGTCGCCAACAGCCCCGCCGGTAGCCTTATTCCTGGAACGCAAACGATTTAAGGGTGTCTCATCTCACCGTTCGTCAACCCCTTCCTACGGTCGCGTAGGTCACACCCGAAGGTGAATCATGGTCCGACGTGGCAGACGATTCGAAGAATGACAGCAGATCAGTGATCGGGTCGTACGTGGCGGTGGGGGACAGCTTCACCGAGGGCGTCGGCGACCCCGGCCCCGACGGGGCGTTCGTGGGCTGGGCCGACCGGTTCGCGGTACTGCTCGCCGACCGGCGGCCCGAGGGGGACTTCCAGTACACCAACCTCGCCGTGCGCGGGAAGCTGCTGGACCAGATCGTGGCCGACCAGGTCCCGCGGGCCGCCGAACTCGCCCCGGACCTGGTCTCCCTCTGCGCGGGCGGCAACGACATCATCCGCCCCGGCACCGATCCGGACGAGGTGGCCGAGCGCTTCGAGCGGGCCGTGGCCCGGCTGGCCGAGGTCGCAGGCACGGTCATGGTGACGACCGGCTTCGACACCCGTGGCGTCCCCCTGCTCAAGCATCTGCGCGGCAGGATCGCCACCTACAACGGGCACGTCCGCGCCATCGCCGACCGGTACGGCTGCCCCGTGCTCGACCTGTGGTCGCTGAGGTCCGTGCAGGACCGCAGGGCCTGGGACAGCGACCGACTGCACCTCTCGCCCGAAGGGCACACGCGCGTGGCGCTGCGCGCCGGCCAGGCCCTCGGCCTCGACGTGCCTGCCGACCCGGAGCAGCCGTGGCCGCCGCTGCCGCCCCGGGGCACCCTGGAGGTCCGCCGCGACGACGTCCACTGGGCCCGTGAGTACCTCGTGCCGTGGATCGGGCGCCGGCTGCGCGGCGAGTCCTCCGGCGACCACGTCACGGCGAAGGGCGCCCTGTCCCCGGACGACATCAAGCTGCGCATCGCCTCCGTGGCCTGACCCCGCCGGAGCCGGTGGGGTCAGCGCACCCGTTCGGTCAACGCGGCCCGGTCCAGGCCCAGTTCGCGGGCCAGGGCCTCGTCGACCCACTCCTGGGCCCGGGCGCGCGGCACCGCGCCCGGGTACGAGGTCAGCTGCACGGCGAGTCCGTCCAGCAGCGCGGTCAGCCGCAGCGCGGAGCCCACCGGGTCGGCGCACGCGAACTCGCCGCCCGCCACGCCCTCGGCGATGACCTCGGTGATCGCCGCCTTCCACTGCCTGTCCAGATCCCGGGTGACATCGCGCAGGGCGGGCTCGCGCAGGGCCACGGCCCAGCCCTCGATCCACAGCCGCCAGCCCTTGGCCTGACCGGTCGGCGCGTACCAGCGCACGGCGGCCCGCAGCCGGCGCAGCGCGGAGGTCCGCCGCCCCAGCAGCCTGCGCAGATGGGCGAGATCGCCCTCGGCCGCGTAGGTGAACGCGGCGGATACCAGCTTCTCCTTGGTCGAGAAGTGGTACAGCACCAGCGCGTTGCTCACCCCGAGCGCCGCGGCCACGTCGGCGATCCTGACCGCCGCCACGCCCCGCGCCTCGATCTGCTCGATGGCGGCCCGCAGCAGCTCCTCCCGCCGCTCCGCCACGCTCAACCGCACTCTCGCCATCCGGTCACCCTAATCCGTCGTCAAGGGCGGCGACGAAGGGGCCCGGTTCCCGCACAGCCGCCCGGACCCGCGCCGACGGCCCCTCGGCGCGCTGGCGCGGCCGGGGGAACAGTCACCCACCGCTGACCGGTTCAGTCGACGAACGGCGCGCCGCAGCCGCAGGAGCCGGACGGTCGGCGCCGGTCACCGGTACCACCCGAAGCGCTCCGCGATCACCGGCAGCCGGTCGGTCACCAGGGCGTGGGCGGCCGCGCGCGGGGTCGTGCCGTCGGCCTCCGCGCGGTCGAGCATCACGCCGACCAGCGCGCGCATCGAACGCCGGATGTACGCGAACGCCTCGTCGGCGTCGGCGCCGATGTCGCCGAACAGGGTCCACCACCACCAGGCGTTCGTCCCCGAGTTGACCACCACGTCCGGCAGCACCGTCACCCCGCGCGCCGCCAGCAGCGCCTCCGCCTCCGGCAGGACCGGCATGTTGGCGGCCTCCACGATCCAGCGGGCGGAGATCCGCTCCTGGACCGCGCCGTCGATCGCGTACGACACGGCGGCCGGCACCAGCACCTCCGCGTCCGCCGACAGCCAGGCGTCGCCGGGCAGTTCGCGGTCCCCGGGGCGCAGCGCCGACCGGTCGACGGTGCCGTGGGCGTCCCGCGCGGCGAGCAGCGACTCGACGTCGAGGCCCGCCGGGTTGGCGACGGTGCCCTTGATGTCGGCGACGGCCACCACCGTCAGCCCCGCGCGCGCGAGGAAGCGCGCGGTCGCCCCGCCCATCGTGCCGAAACCCTGCACGGCGACCCGGGTGCCCGGGTACGGCACCGCCGCCCGGTCCAGGGCCGCGAGCACCGACTCGGCGACCCCGCAGCCGCCGGCCAGCTCGTCCAGGCCGATGCCGTCCACCTCGACCGCGAAGGCGTCCGCGAGCCGTCTTCGGGCCGCCGCCTCGTCGTCCAGCAGCGGGTACACCGCCTGGACGGAGGAGACCAGACCCGCCTCGGCCGCCGCCCGGTCCACCAGGTCCTGGGTGAGGCCCAGGTCCTCGCCGGTGGTCCAGAAGCTCTCGATGTACGGCCGCATGGCGCGCAGATAGCGCACCAGCAGCCCGTACGCCCCCGGGTCCCGCGGATCGCAGTCGATGCCGCCCTTGGCGCCGCCGAGAGGGACGTAGCGGCCCTCGGGGTCGTAGTGCAGGGCCTCCTTCATCGTCATGCCGCGGGCGAGCCCCGTCACCTCCTGGAGCGTGCAGCCGGGGCGCATCCGCAGCCCCCCGCTGGCCACGCCCCGCACCAGCCGGTCCACCACCAGGAAGCCCTGGCGGCCGGTGACGTGGTCGGTCCAGACGAGCGACATCAAGGGAGCGGTCATGGGGTCTCCTCAGGGGACGGTGAGCGGAGCGCGGCCTGCCCGATGGGGAGGTCGGGCATGGTGCCTCCGAAGGCGGCCGCGGCCGGCCGGCGGAGGGCTCCGTGGCGGACTTTACTGAACGGCTGGTCAGTATCGGGACCCGTCGGGCACCCTGTCAACGAGCTGAACAGCGGTTCAGTAGTGTCCGCCGGGGCCGGGCGGTCGCAGGGGCCGACCATAATGGAGGACCCAAGCGACTCCACCTGGAGGTACCGTGACCGGTTTGCGTTCTTCGAGCTCCGGGCTCCGCGTGCTGCGCCCCGCTGCCTTCGGCGTGGACCCCGGCGGTGAGCGCCTGGCACGTATCCGTCGCTCCCCTCATTTCAAGGACGGCGTGTTCCAGAACCCCGGCGGTCCCGCACGCACCCGGCCCTCCGGCTCCACGCTGGACCTCGCGAAGGTGTTCCTCGACAAGGACACCCGCCCGCTGCGCGCCCCCAGAGGCACCGTCCCGGTGCATCCCACGACCTTCGCCGACCTGGCCAAGCCGCCCGCCACGGGACTGCGGCTGACCTGGATGGGCCACTCCAGCGTGCTCGCGGAGATCGACGGCCACCGGGTGCTGTTCGATCCCGTCTGGGGTGAGCGCTGCTCCCCGTTCCCCTTCGCCGGGCCCAGGCGGCTGCACCCGGTGCCGCTGCCGCTCGCCGCGCTCGGCCCGGTCGACGTGATCGTCATCTCGCACGACCACTACGACCACCTGGACCTGCCCACCATCAAGGCGCTGGCCGGCACGGACACCCTGTTCGCCGTGCCGCTCGGCGTCGGCGCCCACCTCGAGCACTGGGGCGTCTCCCCGGACCGGCTGCGCGAACTGGACTGGCACGAGTCCACCAGGGTCGGCGGCCTCACCCTGACCGCCACCCCGGCCCGCCACTTCTGCGGCCGCGGCCTGCGCAACACCCAGCACACGCTCTGGGCCTCCTGGGTCGTCGCAGGCGAGGAGCACCGGATCTACCACAGCGGCGACACCGGCTACTTCGACGGCTTCACGGAGATCGGCGCCGCGCACGGCCCGTTCGACGCCACGATGATCCAGATCGGGGCCTACAGCGAGTTCTGGCCCGACATCCACATGACCCCCGATGAGGGTCTGCGCGCCCACCTCGACCTACAGGGCGGTGCGCCGCACGGCGCGCTGCTGCCGATCCACTGGGGCACCTTCAACCTCGCCCCGCATCCCTGGGCCGAGCCGGGGGAGTGGACGAAGGAGGTGGCCGAGGAGGCCGGTCAGGCGGTGGCGCTGCCCCGGCCCGGCGAGCCCTTCGAGCCCGCCGGCAAGCTTCCGGCGGAGGCGTGGTGGCGGGGGGTCTCGGGGGAGGTCCGCCGGACCTGGCGCTCGGTCGGCGCGTTCGTCGCCGAGCCGCCCAAGCGGGGCTGACGGGCGCACCGCCATTCAAGGCCAATGCCGGCACTCTCCGTGACGCCCGGGAGAGTCGGGTGAGGGCGTCGTAGATGCTCCCGCGCGGCATTGCGCGGCGACAACTGCCGTAAAACGGGCGCCCGTCGAGGCGTGGACCCGATGAGGGCCGACTGCACCCCGATTACTCTTCCTGACCGCTTTTGAGCAGGTCTTATCGAACTCTTTCGACCCGGCCGAGGGACCCCCGGCCGGGTCATCGGTCTTTCGTACGAGGCTTCATACCAGAGCGGGACGCTCCTCGGGGGACTTTGTCAACTGCCCACCGCACATGATGCCCAGGCAACTACTGTGAGTGTCCGTCGGGCGGCGCGGGCGGGTTCGCCGGTCCCACCGGCCGACGCCGCGTCGGCGCATGCCCGCATCGCGCACGGCGCGCCGAACCAGGCCTGACGGACCAGTACGAGGACGCAGAGATGTCTCACCTCCGAGCACCGGCCACCCGCGCCGACCGTCGGGAGGGCGGCCGGCACGGGCGACCGGTCGCCCGACCCGCTCCCGCGCTGCCCGACACAGATACGAAGTTCACACCTCAT
>NZ_JBSGDB010000583.1:0-5013 GCF_053602155.1 Streptomyces sp. NPDC004561 | reverse complement strand
GGGGGGTGCGGCGGCGGGGGGGGGGTGGGTGGGGCCGGGGGCGGCGGGGGCGGGGCGGGCGGAGCAGGGGGCGGGGTCGCCGGTGCGGCGGGCGGGGTCGCCGGTGCGGCGGGCGGCTGGTCCTGCGGCGCGTCCTGCGGGCTCGGCGGCCCGGGTGGACTCGGGGGGCCGAAACCGCCCTGCTGCGGGGGCTGGTTGGGCGGTGGCGGGGGCGGCTGGGTCATGGCTCGGGTACCTCGGTGAAGCTCGGAAGGCCGGACGGCGGAAGGAACGGGAAGCGGGCCGGGCTCAGTTGCCGAAGGCCATGATCAGCTTCTCCTTCGACTGGTCGTTGCCGGACAGCCGGCCGGAGGAGATGAAGAACCGCCCGTCGGCCCAGTCGACGACCCCGTTGTAGAAGGTGTCCTCGATCTCGGCGGTGCCCTTCGGGTTCTGCAGCAGCTTCGTGGTCGTGTGGGAGGAGCCGGCGGTCGGGATCGACACCACCTGGCCGCCCGCGTCGTACGACGGCTGCACATACGCGACGAGCTTGCCGCCCTCGATCTTCACCGGGGACATCGGCTCGCCGGCCGGGGACTTGACCCGCCACTTCGCCTTGCCGTCGGCGAGGCCGATCGCGACGATCTCGTTGGCACTGCCGGTGGTGTCGGTGGGCAGGTAGAGGTAGTTGGCGTCGGCGGCGACACCCTGGCAGCCCTGGAGGTCGCGTTCGAGGATCGCCCAGCCGCAGCGGGCGGCGAACTTCTCGTCGACCTTGACCTCGGAGCGGAACTTGCCGTCCGCGCCGAACGTGGAGATGTTCCAGGCCTTCTTGTCCTGGTTGGTCAGATAGACCACGAGCGGGTCGAGCGAGTACACCCGGCTGACCTGCCAGCCCTTCTTCACCGGCTGGGTCCACTTCACCTTGCCGGTGGCCGGGTCGAGTTCCTGGATCTCGTCGTGCTCGGTGCTGCCGCCGGCCCCGCAGGAGGCCACCTGGACCAGCCGGCCGGTGCCGCCCGCGAACGCGGCCGGGAAGCAGGCCGCGCCGTACCTCTTCTTGTCGTACAGCTTCTTGCCGCTGTCGATGTCGTACGCCGTGCCCGACTCCGAGCGGCCCACCATCAGCGTCGTCCCGCTCACGGTCAGCTCGACGTTGAGCGCGCTGTCGAACAGCCCGCCGTCGGCGACCTGGCCGCTCCAGCCCTTCTTGCCGGTCCTGAGGTCGATCTGCTGGAGCTGGTTGCACTTGGCGTTGTCGCTGACACCGCTCATGTACGCGACGACGACCTTGTCGTCGGCCGACTTCTGCGGGGTGACCGCACAGATCTTCTGCGCGAAGGTGACCGGGCCCCAGGGGGAGCCGCCGTCACCGGCGCCGTAGGCGAAGACCTGCTTGTACGCCGCCTTCACCACCGTGTTCCCGGCGATCCACATGCCGGGCGCGTCGGCGCCCGAACCCGGGGCGTCCGGTGCCGACTTGTACCAGAGCACCTTCGCCTCGCCGGCCGCCCGGCCCTTGTTGAGGTCCTCCGGGTCGTCGCCGCCGCTGGAGGAGGACGGCGTGGCGGACCCGGACTGCTTGCCGTCGTCGCTCCGCTCCGCGACGGGCTTCTTCTTCCCGCCGCCGCCGTCGCCGCTGGTGACCGCGTAGACGGTGCCGCCGATGACGAGCAGCGCGGCCACCGCGGCACCGATGATCAGCGCCGTCTTCTTCCCGCCGCCGCCCGGTCCCGGGAAGGGCCCGCCCGGCGCGCCCGGGTACGGCTGCTGCTGCGGGTAGCCGTAACCGGGCTGCGGCTGCCCGTACGGGCCCGGCTGCGGCGCCTGCTGGGGATGGCCGTACGGGCCCGGGACGCCGGGTGCGGCGGGCGCGCCGTAGGGGCCCGGGGTGCCGTACGGGCCCGGCTGCTGCGGGTAGCCGTAACCGGGCTGGGGCGGCTGCGGCTGCGGCTGCCCGGGCGGGGCCGGGGGTGCCGGCGGGGTCGCGGGGGCCGTGGGCGGCTGGGCCGGTGGTGGGGGCGGGGGACCGAATCCTCCGCCCTGCGGTGGCTGGTCCTGCGGTGCTCCGAAGCCACCGTGCGGCGGCTGGCCGGGCGGCTGAGTCATCAGCGCTCTTCCCCCTTGTTCACTGATTTTTAGCCACGCCCTGAGGTTCGTTCACGGACCCAAGGTCGTACTCAGTCTGTTGTCAGACGGCCCTTTCTATCACCCGGCGCAGACAGCACAGGGGGCCGCGCCCTCCCCTGTTCCCAAGGGAGGACCGGCCCGTGATGCCGTTGTTATGCGCCTTCACGCCCCCTTCACGCGGCGCGCGCGCCCTCAGCCGCGAGCGGGGTGAAAGGTCAGGCGTCCTCCGCCAGTTCAAGCCAGCGCAGCTCCAGTTCCTCGCGCTCCCCGGCGAGTTCCCGCAACTGGGCGTCGAGTTCGGCGACCTTCGCGAAGTCGGTGGCGTTCTCGGCGATCTGGGCGTGCAGTTTGGCCTCCTTCTCGGAGACCTTGTCCAACTGCCGCTCGATCTTCTGGAGTTCCTTCTTGGCGGCGCGCTGGTCGGCGGCGCTCTTCTCGGTGGTGGCGGGCCTGGGTGCCGCGGCGGCGGCCTGCGCGGCGACCGCCTCCTCCATACGCTGCCGCCGCTCCAGGTACTCGTCGATCCCGCGCGGCAGCATCCGCAGGGTGCCGTCGCCGAGGAGGGCGAAGACCCGGTCCGTGGTGCGCTCGACGAAGAACCGGTCGTGGGAGATGACGATCATCGAGCCGGGCCAGCCGTCGAGGACGTCCTCGAGCTGGGTGAGGGTCTCGATGTCGAGGTCGTTGGTGGGCTCGTCCAGGAAGAGCACGTTGGGCTCGTCCATGAGCAGGCGCAGCAGCTGGAGGCGGCGGCGCTCACCGCCGGAGAGGTCCCCGACCGGCGTCCACTGCTTCTCCTTGTTGAAGCCGAACGTCTCGCACAGCTGCCCGGCGGTCATCTCGCGGCCCTTGCCGAGGTCGACGCGCTCGCGGACGCGCTGCACGGCCTCCAGGACCCGCAAGGTGGGGTCGAGTTCGGCGACCTCCTGGGAGAGGTAGGCGAGCTTGACGGTCCTGCCGACGGCGACGCGGCCGCCCGCGGGCTGCGCCTCGCCCTCGGTGCGCGCCGCGTCGGCCATCGCCCGCAGCAGGGAGGTCTTGCCGGCGCCGTTGACGCCGACGAGACCGATCCGGTCGCCGGGGCCGAGCTGCCAGGTGACGTGCTTGAGCAGCACCTTCGGGCCGGCCTGGACGGTGACGTCCTCCAGGTCGAAGACGGTCTTGCCGAGCCGGGAGGAGGCGAACTTCATCAGCTCGCTGCTGTCGCGGGGCGGCGGCACGTCGGCGATCAGCTCGTTGGCGGCCTCGACCCGGAAGCGCGGCTTGGAGGTGCGCGCGGGTGCGCCGCGGCGCAGCCAGGCCAGCTCCTTGCGGATGAGGTTCTGCCGCTTGGCCTCCTCCGTGGCCGCGATCCGCTCGCGCTCGGCGCGCGCGAAGACGTAGTCGGAGTAGCCGCCCTCGTACTCGTAGACGTCGCCGCGCTGGACGTCCCACATGCGGGTGGAGACCTGGTCCAGGAACCACCGGTCGTGGGTCACGCACACCAGCGCCGAGCGCCGGTTCTGCAGGTGCTTGGCGAGCCAGGCGATGCCCTCGACGTCGAGGTGGTTGGTGGGCTCGTCGAGGACGAGCAGGTCCTGCTCCTCGATGAGCAGCTTGGCGAGCGCGATACGGCGCCGTTCTCCGCCGGACAGCGGCCCGATGACGGTGTCCAGGCCCTTGGGGAAGCCCGGCAGGTCGAGCCCGCCGAAGAGACCGGTCAGGACGTCCCTGACCTTGGCGTTGCCCGCCCACTCGTGGTCGGCCATGTCGCCGATGACCTCGTGGCGGACGGTGGCGGCGGGGTCGAGGGAGTCGTGCTGGGTGAGCACGCCGATCCGCAGGCCGCCGGAGTGCGTGACCCGGCCGGTGTCGGCCTCCTCCAGCTTGGCGAGCATCCGGATCAGGGTGGTCTTGCCGTCGCCGTTGCGGCCGACGACCCCGATCCGGTCCCCTTCCGACACACCGAGCGAGACGCCGTCCAGCAGGGCACGGGTGCCGTACACCTTGCTGACGTTCTCGACATTGACCAGGTTGACGGCCATTTCACTCCTGCCACGGGGATCGGTCAGCCTCCCAGCCTAATGCGCACCGAAGGCACCCCGGCCCGCCCCTGGGCCCACCCGGTCCCAGGGGGCCGCCGGCTCACGCCCCACCGTCCCGCACGCTGGGCGTGCGCCGCTCAATCAGGCGCTGCCATTCCCGCGCCGAGCGCGCGCCCCCTCGAACGCGCCGCCGCTCCCCGCACCGGGGCACACGCCCCCTCAAACACACACCGCCACGCCTCACGCCGGGGCGCGCGCCCGTCGATCACACCACGCCACCCCGGCACCTGAGCGCGCGACTCGATCAGGCCCCGCCGTCACCCACCCCTGGCGAGCACCGCTAAATCAAACGCCGCCGTCTCCGTGCCACGCGGTCGCGCCCCTCAACCACACGCCGACGCTCCCCACGCCAGGGCGCACGCCCCTCGACCACACCACTTCCCGCGCCCGAGCGCGCGCGACTCGGACAGACATCGCCGTCACCCACCCCTGGCGAGCACCGCTGAATCAAACGCCGCCGTCTCCGTGCCACGCGGTCGCGCCCCTCAACCACACGCCGACGCTCCCCACCCCGGGGCGCACGCCCCTCGATCACGCCACTCCCCGCGTCTGGGCACGCCCCGCCCGTTCCGACTCGCCAGGCCCGCACGCCGGAGTGCGCGCGCTGTCATTCGCGTGCCGGGCACACGCCCTTCGGTCAGCCATGTCATGTCATATCCCCGAGCCGGGTGTGCGCTCGTCGGGTCGGGCTCCGGCGGCGCCGGCGCCGGGCGTGGGCCGTCGAGTCACGCCCCCGTCGGCACCTACGCTGATACCGCCGAGTTCCTCCTTCAGGATGTCGATGATCCTGAGCCGGACACCGGTGGTGTAGCGGTCGCGC
>NZ_JBSGDB010000582.1:0-5042 GCF_053602155.1 Streptomyces sp. NPDC004561 | reverse complement strand
CGGCCGATGCCGGTGTCGAGCCGCCACACCGCCGCCAGCCGGGGGGCGCCCGGCGGCAGCGCCGCCGTGAGCGCCGCGCGCAGAGCCCCGTCGTACGGCGTGCTGACCATCCCCAGGGGACGCAGCGCCAACGTGTCGCCGTCCAGCCGGAGATCGGCCGCCGCCGCGTCGACCGCGTCGTACGACGTCCCCGACATCAGCCCGATCACCCTCATCCGTCACGCACCTCCGTCGCAGTCCGCCGCCGGCTCTCCCGGGGCGGGTCCGAGCAGGGCCACCGCGCTCACCGCGCAGGCCGCCGCCGCGTAGTAGGCGGGCACGTCCGGGTCCCCGGTGCGCCGTACCGCCTCGGTGACGACCAGGCCCGCGCAGCCGGAGAACACCGCGTTCGACAGGGCGTAGGCGAGCCCGAGGCCCGTCCAGCGCACCCGCGCCGGGAACATCTCGGCCAGCAGCGCGGGGCCCGGCCCCGCCATCAGCCCGACCACCGCGCCCGCGGCGGCCAGGGCCAGGGCCTTGACCGGCGGTGAGGCGCCCGGGTCCCGCAGCAGGCCGAGCAGCGGCAGGGCCGTCACCACCACCAGCGCGGCGCCCGCGAACAGCACCGGCCGCCGTCCCACCCGGTCGCTGAGCAGCCCCGCGGGCAGGATCGCCGCGGCGAACCCGGCGTTGGCCGGCACCGCGGCCAGCAGCGCCTGCCCCAGGTCCGCGTGCAGCGCGGTCTGCAGATACGACGGCAGCACGACCAGGAAGGTGTACCCGGCCGCCGACCACCCCGTCACCCGCGCCACCGCCCGCACCACCGCCCCGCGCCTCAGCCGCACCCCGGGCCTGCTCTCCCGCGCCATGAACACCGGGGTCTCCGCCAGCCCCGCCCGCAACCACAGCGCCACCAGCCCCAGGGGCAGGGCCAGCAGGAACGGCAGCCGCCACCCCCAGTCGGACAGCCGTCCCCCACCGAGCACGGCGGCCGTCACCGCCGTCACCCCCGCCCCGCCCAGCAGCCCCAGCGCCACCGTGAACGACTGCCACGCCCCGTACAGCCCGCGCCGGCCCGGCGGGGCGAACTCCGTCAGCAGCGCCACCGCGCCCCCGAACTCCCCGCCCGCAGCCAGTCCCTGAAGAGCCCTCAGCAGCGTCAGCAGCCACGGCGCGAGCGCGCCCGCCGTGTCGTACGTCGGCAGCAGCCCGATCAGCGCCGTCGCGCCCGACATCAGCGCCACCACCCCGATCAGCACCGGCCGCCGCCCCCACCGGTCGCCCAGCCGGCCGAACAGGACCGCGCCGACCGGCCGGAAGAAGAACGCCAGCGCGAAGGAGGCGTACGTCCGCACCAGCCCCTCCGCCGCGCCGCCGCCCGCCGGGGTGAAGAACCGCTCGGCCAGCACCGTGGCCAGAAAGCCGTAGACACCGAACTCGTACCACTCGACGAAGTTCCCCACCGACCCCGCCGCCACCGCCCGCACCCCGGGTCCCCGGGTCCCCGCGCGGCGGGCCGGAACCCGCTCCGTATAGGCCAAGGTTGACGCTCCGTCCGCTGCTCACCGGCTGGTCGGGCCGGTGGGGCGTCGTCCGCCCGCCCTCGTTTTCACCCGGCGGGGCAACAGCTGTCCCGACCGGTCACCACACATCCCACCGGACGGCTACGCTCGTGGTCTGTACGTCATTCGGGCGACCTGGGGAGGTAACGGGATGACGGAGGGACGGCCGCCGGCGGCCGCCTCGGCTCCCCTGTGGGAGCGGGACGCGGAGATCGGCACCGTCGCACAGGCACTCGACGTCCTGTGCGCCGACCAGTCGTCCGGGGGCAGCCTGATGGTCTTCCGGGGCGAGGCCGGACTCGGCAAGACCGCGCTGCTGGCCGAGACGCGCCGCATCGCCGAACGCCGAGGCTGCACCGTGTGGTCCGCACGCGGCGCCGAGACCCTGAGGTCCGTGCCGTTCAACGTCGTACGGCAGCTCCTCCAGCCCGCGCTGCTGTCCCTGCTGCCCGGCGAGGCCCGCGAGTACCTCGGCGACTGGTACGACATCGCCGGTCCCGCCCTCGGCATAGCGGACCCCCAGGAGGGCAGCGCGGACCCGCAGTACGTGTGCGACGGACTCGTCGCGGCGGTGCGCCGGCTCGCCCGCCGCGAGTGGCCGCTCGTGCTGCTGATCGACGACGCGCACTGGGCCGACCAGGAGAGCCTGCGCTGGCTCGCCGCGTTCGCCGGGCGCCTGGACGAGCTGTCCGTCCTCGTCGTGGTCACCCGCCGCCCCGGCGAGGTCGGCGGGGACGGCGCCCGCCACCTCGAGGCGGTCGCCGCCGCCGCGGTCCGCCCCGTCGGCAACCTCCGCGCCCTCACCCCCGACGCGGCCGCCGGACTCACCCGCGGCACCCTCGGCCGGCACGCCGACGACGCGTTCTGCCGCGAGGTCTGGGCCGTCACCGCCGGCAACCCCTACGAGGCCGTCGAACTCCTCGCCCGGGTGCAGGACAGCGAACTCCAGCCCGTGGAGGCCCGGGCCGGGGAACTCCGCGCCCTCAACCGCGCCGCCCGCGGCGGCGGGCTGGTCGACCGGCTCAAGAGCCTCGGCCTGGAGGCCACCCGGTTCGCCTGGGCCGCCGCCATCCTCGGCACCGGCATCACCGTCGACATGGTCGCCCACCTCGCCACCATGAACGACGACATCGCCCGGCACAGCGCCGGACTCCTCTGCGACGCCCGCATCCTCACCCGGCCCGACGCCGCCGCCGGCACCGAACGGGACGACGTCGAGCTGGAGTTCGTCCACCCGCTCATCGCCACCGACGTCTACAACTCCATCCCGCCGGCCGTGTGCACCGCCATGCACGGCGTCGCCGCCCAGATCATCGTCGAGATGGGACGCGGCGCCGCCGAGGCCGCCCGGCACCTGCTCAAGGTCCACCCGGACGACGACGAGGAACTCGTCGAGCAGCTCCGGGAGGCCGCCCGCGAGAACCTCGCCGTCGGCGCGCCCGACGCGGCCCGGGTCTGCCTGGAGCGCGCCCTGGCGGAACCGCCGCGCGCCGACGTCCACGCCCACGTCCTCTACGAACTGGGCTGCGCCACCCTGCTCACCGCGCCCGCCGTCACCATCGAGCACCTGCAGTACGCGCTCGGCATGCCCGGCCTCGACACCGACCGGCGCGTCGACGCGGTCGTCCGGCTCTCCCAGGCACTGCTCCACAACGACCAGCTGGAGGAGGCCGTCCGCACCGTCGAGGCCGAGGCCGCCCGGCACGAACCCGGCCCCGTCCGGATGCGGCTGCAGGCCGTGCAGTTCATGTGGGAGGGCATCCACGGCGAGACCGTCTCCCCGGCCCGCTCCCGGCGGCTGGCCGAACTCGCCGCCACCTGCACCGGCCGCGACAACGCCGAACGCGCCCTGCTGATCCTGCGCGGCTTCGACGCGATGACCCACGGCGAGAGCGCCGCCGAGGTCCTCGACCTGTGCGACCGGGCCCTCGTCAACGGCCGCCTCGCGCCCGGCCTCGGCTGGACCGACCCCGAGTGGGGCGTGGAGCTGCTGATGATGCTCGGCAGCGCGTACACCTACGCCGACCGGCTCGACCGCGCCGAGAGCCTCTTCGCCGAGGCCCTGCGCGTCTACACCGGCGCCGGCTGGCGCGGCGGCCACCTCTCCCTGGCCAACGCCTTCCTCGGCCTCGCCTACCGCAGGCAGGGCCGTCTGCGGGACGCCGAGACCACCCTGCGCGAGGCCCTCGCGCTCGCCGAACGCGTCGGCCGCCGCCTGCCGCTGTACTGGTCCGCCAGCTGCGGACTGGTCGACACCCTGCTGGCCCGCGGCCGGGTCGAGGAGGCCTGGTCGATCGCCGAGCAGTACGGCTTCGCCCCGCCCTACCCCTCCACGATCGTGCTCCCCGACATCCGCTCCGTGCGCGGCCGCCTGCTGCTCGCCGTCGGCCGCACCGAAGAGGGTGTCGACGAGCTGGAGGCCGCCGAGAAGACCGCCGCCTCACGCGGCGGCCACAACCCCGTCCTCGCGCCCTGGTCGATCGACCTCGCCAAGGCCCTCGCCCGCCAGGACCCGGACCGCGCCGCCCAGCTCGCCGCCGACGCCCGCCGGCAGGCCGAGCGCTTCGGCACGGACACCGCGATCGGCGAGGCCCTGCGCTGCGCCGCCGCCCTGGAGACCGGGCAGCGCGCGGCCCAGCTCGCCGCCCGGGCCGTCACCTACCTGGAAGCCTCCCCGTGCCAGTACGAGCACGCGGCCGCCCGCATCGAGTACGGCATCGCCGCGGGCTCCGTGACCGAGCTGGACCGGGGCCTCGACCTCGCCCGGTCCTGCGGGGCCGACGGACTGGTGGCACAGGCGAGGCAGGCGCTGCAGTCGGGGAGGGTGCGGTAGCGGGCCCGGCGGCCGCGGCCCGCGCGCCCCGCGGCCCCGCCGCCCGAGTTCGCGCCGTGGACGACGCCCCGGCGGTCGCCCTCAGCCCGACTCCTCCTCGGCGAGCACCCGCTGGGCGGTCGCGAAGGCCGAGTTGGCGGCCGGGACCCCGCAGTACACGGCCGTCTGGAGGAGCACCGCGCCGATCTCGTCCGGCGTCAGCCCGTTGCGCCGCGCCGCCCGGACGTGCATGGCGAGCTCGTCGTAGTGGCCGTGCGCGACCAGCGCGGTCAGCGTGATCATGCTGCGCTCGCGCCGGGACAGCGTGGGGTCGGTCCAGACCTCGCCCCAGGCGTAGCGGGAGATGAAGTCCTGGAAGCGGGCGGTGAACGGGGTCTGCCGGGCCTGCGCCCGGTCCACGTGCGCGTCGCCCAGTACCTCCCGGCGCACCGCCATCCCGCTCGCGGGCGGACCGTCGAACTGGGTGCGCAGCGCGGCCAGCACGGCCCGTGGGGCCTGCGCCGGCGCGAGATGGGACGCCCCGGGCAGCTCCACCAGGGTCGAGGACGGCACCGCGTCCGCGATCTCCCGCAGCTGCGCGGGCGGCGTCGCGGGATCCTCCCGGCCCGCCACGAGGAGGGTCGGTACCAACTGGCGGACGCCGTGCTGCACGACCCGTCGCCGCCTTC
>NZ_JBSGDB010000581.1:0-5046 GCF_053602155.1 Streptomyces sp. NPDC004561 | reverse complement strand
GTGCGCACCCCGAGCCGGACCAGCCGGGGCACGGGCCCGCCGTCTCCGAACGCCTCCGCGACGGCGTCCCCGAGGCCGCCCTCCGGGCGGTGGTCCTCGACGGTGAGCAGGCAGCCGGTCTCCTCGGCGGCCCGGCGCAGGGTGTCCGTGTCGACGGGCTTCACGGAGTACAGGTCGATCACCCGGACGGCGATGCCCTCCTCGGCGAGCCGGTCGGCCGCCGCCAGCGCCTCGTGCAGGGTGACCCCGGCCGCGACGACGGTCAGCCGGTCCTCCTCGCTCGACCGCAGCGTCTTGCTGCCGCCCACCTCGAACTCCTCGTCGGCGCCGTAGATCACCGGGGTCTTGCCGCGCGAGGTGCGCAGGTAGCGGATGCCGTCGCGGCCGGCCATGGTGGCGACCAGCCGGGCGGTCTGGTTGGCGTCGCACGGATAGAGGACCGTCGAGCCGTAGACCGCCCGGAACATCGCCAGGTCCTCCAGGCCCATCTGCGAGGGCCCGTCCTGCCCGATCGAGACGCCCGCGTGCGAACCGACCAGGTTGATCCCGGAGCCGCTGATGGAGGCCATGCGCACGAAGTCGTAGGCCCTGCTGAAGAACGCGGCGAAGGTCGCGGCGTACGGCACCCAGCCGCGCGCGGCCATCCCGACGGCCGCGGCGACGAGCTGCTGCTCGGCGATGTAGCACTCGAAGTAGCGGTCGGGGTGCGCCTTGGCGAACTCCTCGGTCCGGGTGGAGTCGCCGACCTCGCCGTCCAGGGCGACGATGTCGCCGCGGGCGTTGCCGAGCGCGGCGAGGGCCTTGCCGAAGGCGTCCCGGGTGGCGACCTCCTCGCCCCGGTCGAAGGCGGGCAGCTGGAGCACCTCGGTGGTGACGGAGCGCAGCGCGGCGGCGGCCGGCGGCTCGCTGACCCGGACGTGCACCTCGCGGGGTCCGCCGAGTTCCTCGACGGCCTCCTCGGGGTGCGGCAGCGGCTTGCCGTGCAGGCCCTCGCGGTCCTCGACGGCGGCGACGCCCTTGCCCTTGAGGGTGCGGGCGAGGATCACGGTGGGCTGCCCGGTGGTGGACAGCGCCTCCCCGTAGGCCCGGTCGATCTTGTCGACGTCGTGGCCGTCGATCTCGATGGTGTGCCAGCCGAAGGCCTGGAAGCGGCGGGCGTAGGCGTCCAGGTCGTGGCCGTGCCGGGTGGGGCCGCGCTGCCCGAGCCGGTTGACGTCGACGATGGCGGTCAGGTTGTCCAGGTTCTCGTATCCGGCGTGCTCGGCGGCCTCCCACACCGAGCCCTCCGCCAGCTCGCTGTCGCCGCACAGCACCCACACCCGGTAGCCGACGCGGTCCAGCCGCTTTCCGGCGAGGGCGATGCCGACCCCGACCGGCAGGCCCTGACCGAGCGAGCCGGTGGCCGTCTCCACCCAGGGCAGCCGCCGGGGTGTCGGGTGTCCTTCGAGGCGGCTGCCGAGCTTGCGGAAGGTCATCAGCTCGCCGTCCTCGATGGCGCCGGCCGCCTTGTAGACCGAGTACAGCAGGGGCGAGGCGTGGCCCTTCGACAGTACGAAGCGGTCGTTGGCCGGGTGTTCGGGGCGTTCGAAGTCGAAGCGCAGATGGTTCGCCAGCAGGACGGCCATCAGGTCGGCGGCGGACATCGAGGACGTCGGATGCCCGGATCCCGCCGCGGCGGCGGCCCGTACGCTGTCGACACGCAACTGCTGGCCCAGTTCGGCGAGTTCGGCGGTGTCCATGAGTCTCCTTGCGCAGAGTCGTGGGAGAAGTGGAAGAAGTGGGGGGAGATGAACGGGGGCGGCCGAGGGGCGGCGCCCCGGGGTCAGGCGGACGCGGGGTCGGGCGGATCGGTGCGCCGTACGGGGCCGGGCGCCGGGTGGTCCCCGCCGGGTCCCCCGTGCTCGTCGCCCTCCTTCCCGCCCGGTACCCGCGCGAGCTCCGGCGAGGCCGACTCCAGCGGCACCGACCAGGCCCGTACCAGGCCCAACTGCACGCTCTGGCGCGGCAGCAGGGCGTCCAGCAGCCAGTCGGCGGCCACCCGGATGCGGCCTGCGGGCAGCGCGGCCAGGTGGTAGCCGCGGGTGACCAGGCCGGCCGCCGGGCCGGACAGCGGGACGCCGAACGGGTTCGCGGCGGCCTGGACCCCGCCCAGGTCGACGGCGAAGCCCAGGTCGTGATGGCGGTAGGGGCGCCGGCGCCGGCCCAGACCGAGCGAGGCGGCCACGTTCTCACCGGCCACCCGGCCCTGCCGCCAGGCATGCTGCGCCGTCATCGGCGTGAACTGCCCCGGCTGCTCCAGGTCCGGTACGGCGGCCGCGTCCCCGCAGGCGTACACGCCGGCCCGGCCCGGCACCCGCAGATACGGGTCGACGATGAGCCGGCCGCGCTCCAGCGGCTGCCCCACCGCCTCCACCAGCGGATCGGGCCGCACGCCGACGCACCACACCAGGGTCCGGGAGGCGATGGTCTCGCCGTCGCTGAGCACCACCCCGTCGTGGGTGGCCTCCTTCACCGACGTCCCCGTCCGCACGTCGACGCCCCGCGCCCGCAGCACCCGGTCGGCCGTCCGGGACAGCCGCGGGTCCATCTCCGGCAGCACGCGCGGCGCCACGTCCAGCAGGATCCAGCGCGGTCTCGTCCCGGCCGGCAGCGGGTGCCGGCGGGCCAGCCCGTCGGTGAGCAGCTGTATGACCGGCCGAAGCGAACACATCCGAACGCACGGCGACCCTGTCAACGCCAAACCCCCCGACTGTCAAGGGGTTTGACGGGATATCGAACGACACGGCCGCCCTCTTCCAACACAGTCGGACACGTCCTACCGTAAACGCGCACCCGATGACGCGTACATGCCCTTCCGAGCCGCCGGGGCCGCCGGATCTGCCGCAGCCGCCGGAGCCGCCGGAGCCGCCGAGGGGCGCACCGTCATCCCGCCCTTTCGCGAGTCGGAGGAACGTCAACGATGCGTCACCCTCACACCCGCACCACCCGCCGAAGAGTGGCCGGAGCGCTCACCGCCGGACTGCTGTGCGCGGCGGGCCTCGCCGCCCCCGCCGTCGCGGCCTCCGCCACCGGCCCCGTCGCCCCCTCCCTGGCCGACGGCCTCGCCCTCACCCCGCCGATGGGCTTCAACAACTGGAACTCGACGCACTGCCGTGCGGACTTCAACGAGACCATGGTCGAGGGCATCGCGGACCTCTTCGTGTCGAAGGGCCTGAAGGACGCGGGCTACCAGTACGTCAACCTGGACGACTGCTGGGCCCTGACCGGCCGGGACGCCGACGGCAAGCTCGTCCCCGACCCGGCCCGCTTCCCGCACGGCATCAAGGCCGTCGCCGACTACGTCCACGCCAAGGGGCTCAAGCTCGGCATCTACACCAGCGCCGGCATCAAGACCTGCAACAGCGCGGGCTTCCCGGGCGCCCTCGGCCACGAGTACAGCGACGCACGGCAGTTCGCCGACTGGGGCGTCGACTATCTGAAGTACGACAACTGCAACAACCTCGGTGTGGACGCGAAGACGCGTTACCGGACCATGCGGGACGCCCTGAAGGCGACCGGGCGGCCGATCGTCTACAGCATCTGCGAATGGGGCGAGAACAAGCCCTGGGAGTGGGCCTCGGACGTCGGCCACCTCTGGCGGACGACCGGTGACATCAGCGACAACTGGTCCTCGATGCTCTCGATCCTCAAGCAGAACCTCCCGCTCGCGCCGTACGCCGGGCCCGGCCACTGGAACGACCCCGACATGCTGGAGGTCGGCAACGGCGGCATGACGGACACCGAGTACCGCTCGCACTTCTCCCTCTGGTCCGTCATGGCGGCCCCCCTGCTCATCGGCACGGACCTGCGCAAGGCCTCCCCGGCGACCCTCGACATCCTGGACAACAAGGAGGTCACGGCGGTCGACCAGGACCCGCTCGGCAAGCAGGGCACGGTCGTCTCCTCCGCCGGCGGACGCTGGGTGATCGCCAGGGAGATGAAGGACGGCAGCCGCGCGGTCGCCCTGTTCAACGAGTCCGCCACCGCCCAGCGGATCGCCACCACCGCGAGCGCCGTGGGCCTGCCCGCCGCCGACGCCTACACCCTGCGGGACCTGTGGCAGCACCGCAGTTACAACACCGCGGGCACCCTCGCGGCCACCGTCCCGGCCCACGGCACGGTCCTGCTGCGCGTGACGGCCGACCCGCACTGGGCCGTCAACCCGCCCGCCGTCGAACTCGGCCTGGACGGCGGCCCGTTGCTGGAGGCGGGCAACCCGGTCACGCTCACCGGCACCGTCACCGACCTCGGCCGTACGCCCGCGCGCCGGGTGTCCGTGTCGCTGACCGGCCCCGACGGGTGGACCGTACGGCCCGCGTCCGCGACCACGGCCGCCGCCCTCCCCACCGGCCGGACCCTGCGCACCGGTTGGCGCGTGACCGCCCCGGCCGGGACGCCCACCGGCTCCTACGGCCTCACGCTCCGGGCGAGTTACCGCTCGCCGTCCGGGCAGCGGGTCACCGCCGGCCTGCCGGTCACCGCGACGGTCGTCGTGCCGCCGCCGTCCGGGACGTCGTACCTGAGCGATCTGCCGTGGCTGTCGGCGGCCGGCGGCTGGGGGCCGGTGGAGCGCGACACCAGCAACGGGGAGAGCGCCGCGGGCGACGGGCATCCGATCACCGTCGGCGGGGTGGTGTACGCGAAGGGGCTCGGCACCCACGCCCCGAGCGAGATCTCCTTCTACACCGGCAGGGCCTGCGGGAAGGTCACCGCGGACGTCGGCGTGGACGACGAGAAGGGCACGAAGGGCACCGTCGCCTTCGAGATCTGGGCGGACGGCACGAAGGTCGCCTCGACCGGGGTGCTGACCAACGCGATGCCCGCCCAGCCCCTCACCGCCGACGTCACCGGCGCCCAGGTGGTCCGGCTGGTCGTCACCGACGGCGGCGACGGCATCGACTCGGACCACGCGGACTGGGCGAACGCCCGGCTCAGCTGCTGAGCCACGTCCAGCAGGTGCCGGGCGGCGACAGTGATGTTCAGGCCCGCGTCGGTCACCGCGGAGGC
>NZ_JBSGDB010000580.1:0-5050 GCF_053602155.1 Streptomyces sp. NPDC004561 | reverse complement strand
ATGCTCACCGGCTGCTGGAGCGAGCGGCTGCCCGCGCCGTCGCGGGCCGGTGTGCCGTCCTCCGCGACGGTGCCGGCGCAGCGCCGGGCGGACGCCCCGCTGCCCACGCCCCTCGACCTCGTGCGGACGGTCCGGGAGCGCGCCGTGACCGTGCTGGCCGGGCCGGGCGCCGCCCCGTCCGACACCGTGGAGCTGGCCCGCTCCTGCGAACTCGTCGTACGCCTCGCCCTGTCCTGCGTGGCGGCACCGCCCGGCGAGGGCGGGGTGGCCGAGCTGGTGCGGGCGGTCCTGCCGCGCCAGGCGGTGTGACCCGGCCGCCACCGCTGAACGGGCCCGGGAGAACGCCGAAGGCGGCCTCGTCGTCGAGGGCTGAGACCCGCCCCCGATGCCGTCCCCCTAGTGCGCGGAGCCCGACAGCTGGAGCCCGATCACTCCCACGACGACGAGGCTGATCGAGACGATCTTCAGGGTGGAGACCAGGTCACCGAGGAAGACCATGCCGTAGATCGCGGTGCCGGCCGCGCCGATCCCGGTCCACACGGCGTAGGCGGGGCCGACGTCCAGCTTCTTCAGCGACAGGGTCAGCAGACCGAAGCTGCCGAGGGCGAAGGTGGCGAAGGCGATCGTCGGCCACAGGCGGGTGAATCCGTGGGAGAGCTTGAGGCACACGGCGAAACCGGTCTCCAGAAACCCGGCAGCTATGACCAGCAGCCACGCCATGTGCGGTCCTCCCGTTGATCCGGATCTCCGGTTCGGTGCGATTATGCACTTGCCGAACTCGGGCCCCGGCAAACAACGCTGTGGTCAGTCGCCCTCCCGGCGCTCCCGCGTGGCCAGCAGCCGGCGCAGCGAGTACAGCCGCGCCGGGTCCGCGTGACCCTCCTCGACCCACGCGTCCAGCGCGCAGTCCGGCTCGTCGTGGCTGCACGCGCGAGGGCAGCCCGCCGTGCCGGGTTCGAGGTCCGGGAAGGCGTGGATGACCCGGGAGGGGTCGATGTGCGCGAGGCCGAAGGAACGGATTCCCGGGGTGTCGATGACCCAGCCGCCGCCGCTCTCGGCGAGGGGCAGCGCCAGCGCCGAGGTGGTGGTGTGCCGGCCCCGGCCCGTCACCGCGTTCACACGTCCCGTCGTACGGCGCCGGTCCTTGGGGACGAGCGCGTTGACCAGCGTCGTCTTGCCGACGCCCGAGTGGCCCACGAACGCGGTGACCTTGCCGTCCAGGTGCGCGCGCACCCGGTCCGCCGCGTCCCCGTTCTCCAGTTCCTCGCGGCTGGTGACCACGAACGGGATGTCCAGGTCGCCGTACAGCTCCAGCAGCTTGTCCGGCGGTGCCAGGTCCGACTTGGTCATCACCAGCAGCGGCTCCAGGCCGCCGTCGTAGGCCGCGACCAGGCAGCGGTCGACCAGCCGGGGGCGCGGCTCCGGATCGGCCAGGGCCGTGACGATCGCCAGCTGGTCGGCGTTGGCGACGACCACCCGCTCGTAGGGGTCGTCGTCGTCCGCCGTGCGCCGCAGCAGTGAGGTGCGCTCCTCGATGCGGACGATCCGCGCGAGCGTGTCCTTCGTGCCGGACAGATCGCCCACCAGGGCCACCCGGTCCCCGACCACCGCCGCCTTGCGGCCCAGCTCCCTGGCCTTCATCGCCGTCACGGCCCGGTCCTCGACCAGGCAGGTCAGCCGGCCCCGGTCGACGGTGAGGACCATGCCCTCGGCCGCGTCCTCGTGCTTGGGCCGGATGTTCGTACGCGGCCGATTGCCCTTGCGGTTGGGACGGCTGCGGATGTCGTCCTCGTCGGTGTGCTTGCCGTAGCGGCGCATGGCGTTACGTCCCTACTGCCCGAGCATCCCGGTCCACAGCTCGGGGAAGTCCGGCAGGGTCTTCGCCGTCGTCGCCACGTTCTCGATGCGCACGCCCTCGACCGCCAGGCCGATGATCGCGCCGGCGGTCGCCATGCGGTGGTCCTCGTAGGTGTGGAAGGTGCCGCCGTGCAGCGGGCGCGGGCGGATGTGCAGACCGTCGGCCGTCTCCGTGACGTCACCGCCGAGTTCGTTGATCTCCTTGGTGAGCGCGGCCAGCCGGTCCGTCTCGTGCAGCCGCAGGTGGGCCACGCCGCGCAGGGTCGACGGGGAGTCGGCGAGCGCGGCGACCGCGGCGATGCCCGGGGTCAGCTCGCCGACGTCGCCCAGATCGACATCGATGCCGTGCACGGCGCCCGAGCCGGTGAACTCCAGCCCGTAGTCGGTCAGTTCGCAGGAACCACCCATCTCGGTGAAGATCTCCCGCAGCCGGTCACCCGGCTGGGTGGTGCGGGCCGGCCAGTCCGGGATCAGCACCTTGCCGCCCGTGACCAGGGCCGCGGCCAGGAACGGCTGCGCGTTGGACAGGTCGGGCTCGACCGTCACGTCCCGGCCGAGGAGCGCGCCCGGCGTCACCCGCCACACGTTCGGCTCGCCGCCCGACTCGGGGGTGTCCACCTGAGCGCCGACCGCGCGCAGCATGTCCACCGTCATCCGGATGTGCGGCACGGAGGGCAGCGTGGCCCCGGTGTGCCGGACCTCGACCCCCTGGTTGAACCGCGGTCCGGACAGCAGCAGGGCCGAGACGAACTGGGAGGACGAGGAGGCGTCGATCGACACCTGGCCGCCGTCCAGCGCCCCGCCGCCGTGCACGGTCAGCGGCAGCGCGCCCCGGCCGTCGTCGTCGATGCGGGCCCCGAGCTGACGCAGCGCGTCGATCACACCGTGCAGGGGGCGCTCGTACGACCGCGGGTCGCCGTCGAACCGGATCGGGCCGTCGGCCAGCGCGGCCACCGGCGGCAGGAACCGCATCACCGTGCCCGCGTTGCCGACGTCCACCGTGGCCGGGCCGTGCAGGCCGGTCGGGAGCACCCGCCACGCCTCGCCCGAGCCGCCCGGGCCGCCCGCGGCGGAGCTGGACGACACCGTCTCCTCGATCTCCACGCCCATCGCACGCAGCGCGCCCGCCATCAGCAGGGTGTCGCGCGAGCGCAGCGGGCGGCGCACCCAGCCGGGCTCGGAGGCGAGGGCGGCGAGCACGAGGGCGCGGTTGGTGACCGACTTGGACCCCGGCACGTGGACCGTCGCGTCGACGGCTCCGCTCGCGTGCGGGGCGGGCCAGAGGGCGGAGGATGCGGTGTTCGGGGCCATGGGGCCACTTTATAAGGAGGGCCCGGTATCAACCTTCCAGCAGCCAGCGCCCCCCGCCGATCAGCGAGCACAGCGACACCGCGTGGAACAGGAACAGCCACAGGCCCGCCGGTACGTGCGTCAGCCGCGACAGCTGGTCCGCGTCCGAGTCCCCGGCACCCTCCCGGAACCGCTTCGCCTGCAGCTCGAACGGCGGCCGTACGCCCCCGAACAGCAGGAACCACACCACCACGTACGCGAACGCCGCCTGCACCTGCGGCCCCGTCAGCCAGGACACCAGCAGGAACGCCCCGCCCGCGAGGACGACGGTCAGCACGCCGTACGCGTTGCGGATCATCACCAGCATCACCACGAGCAGGGCCGTCGCCGCCCACAGCAGCAGCGTGATGCGGCCCGCGGCGAGCAGGGCGGCACCGCCGAGACCGAGCAGGGAGGGCGCCGTGTAGCCCGCGGCCGCCGTGAGGATCATGCCCAGGCCGTACGGCTTGCCGCGGCTGACGGTCAGGCCGCTGGTGTCGGAGTGCAGCCGGATGCCGGTGAGCCGGCGACCGGTGAGCAGGGCGATCAGGCCGTGTCCGCCCTCGTGCGCGATGGTGATCGCGTTGCGGGCTATCCGCCACAGGGTGTGCGGGACGACCACGGCGAGCGCGGCGCCGAGGGTGGCGAGCACCACCCACAGATCGGGGTCGGGCTGGGTGCCGGTGAGCCGGTCCCAAAGATCGGGCAGCGCGATGGCGGCGAGGCTGTCCATTCCGGTGTGGGCTCCCTCTCGTCCTACGGAGTCTGGCAGTGTGGCACGTATGTGCGGACGGTATGCATCCAGTCGTAGACCCGAGGATCTCGCAGGAATCTTCGAGATCGAGAAGTGGGAGCCCGAGGAGACCCTGGAACCGGACTACAACGTGGCTCCGACCAAGGAGGTCCACGCCGTTCTCGACCGTCCCCTGAAAGACGCGGACTCCCCGCGTCCGGTTCGCCAGCTGCGCACGCTGAAGTGGGGGCTGGTGCCGTCCTGGGCGAAGACCCCGGAGGGCGGCGCCCGGATGATCAACGCGCGGGCGGAGACCGTGCACGAGAAGCCCGCCTACCGCCGGGCCTTCGCCACCCGCCGCTGCATCGTGCCCGCCGACGGCTACTTCGAGTGGGTCACCGCCAAGGAGGAGCGGGATCTGGAGGTCGAGGGCAGGAAGAAGCGGCCCCGCAAGCAGCCGTACTTCGTGCTGCCCGCCGACGGGTCGGTGTTCGCGATGGCCGGCCTGTACGAGTTCTGGCGCGACCGGACCCTGCCCGACGACCATCCGCGGGCCTGGTGGGCCACCTGCTCGGTGATCACCACCGAGGCGGAGACCACCCCGCTCGCCGTCGCCCCCGCCGAGGGCCCCCACTCCCTCGCCGACATCCACCCCCGCATGCCGCTGATGCTCACCCCGGACCGCTGGGACGCCTGGCTGGACCCGTCCCGCACGGACCCCGACGAGCTGCGTGAGCTGCTGGTCCCGCCGCCGGCCGGACTGATGCGCGCGTACCCGGTCTCCACGGCCGTCAGCAACGTCCGCAACAACGGCCCGGAGCTGCTGAAGGAGCTGGAGGCGCCCGAAGAGGGCACACTCTTCTGATGTGATCGAGACTGTCGAGACCGACGCCGGGAAAGCCCGCATCACCTGGCACGAGGCGGAGAGCGCGCGGCTGGTCCTCGCCGTGAGCCACGGGGCCGGCGGCGGCGTCGAGGCCCGAGACCTCCAGGCGCTCGCCCGGGTGCTCCCCGGGCACGGCGTGAGCGTCGCCCTGGTCGAGCAGCCCTGGCGGCCACGAGGACCGCCGCGGCCTCCACGATGGAGTGCAGGGCCTGTTCCAGCTCCAGTTCACGGCCGACGGAGAGGAC
>NZ_JBSGDB010000579.1:0-5055 GCF_053602155.1 Streptomyces sp. NPDC004561 | reverse complement strand
TGCCAGGCCGAATCGGCACCGTACGGCGAAGACCGTCGCCGCCGCAGCACTGTCGATCGCCGTGTCCGCAATCGGCGCGACGACGGCGACCGCCGCGGCCCCGCACCCCGCGTTCACCGGCCCCCCGCACGCGCACGCCGTCGACTGCCGAGCCGTCCGATGCGTGGCCCTCACCTTCGACGACGGGCCGACCCGGTACACGGCCGCGCTGCTCGGCACCCTTGAGCGCACGCACGCCGTCGCCACGTTCTTCCTCATCGGACCGCACGCGCTGCACTACCGCGCGGACACGCTGCGGGAGTACCGGGACGGCGACGCGATCGGCGATCACACGGTCAGCCACCCCCACCTCCCCCTCCTGCCCACGGCCCGGATCGACTACCAGATCAAGGCCGCGGCACGGCAGATCGCCTCCGTCACGGGGAACCGGCCGGTGCTCTTCCGGCCGCCGTTCGGGGCGTGGAACCCGCGCGTACGCGAGGCGGCCGGCGACGCGGGGACGGCAGTGGTGATGTGGAACATCAGCCCCCAGGACTGGAAGCACCACAACCCGGCGTTCATCGAGCGGGCCGTGCTCGCCCGGGTGCGGCCGGGCGCGATCGTCGTCCTGCACGACCGGTACGCGACGACCCCGCCGGCCGTCCCCTCGCTGATCCTGGTGCTGAGAGCGCGCGGGTACCACCTCGTCACCATCCCCGAGTTGTTCGCCACCACCGGTGGCCTGCACACCGGTGTGGTGTACCACCACGGCCCCCACCCGTGACGCGGGGGCCGGGAAGCGAGGGTCAACGTCCGTCGCTCTTATGGCCCTTGACGGAGTGTCATCGAACCGAATCGGTGTCGGTCGTGTTGTGGGCGATGATCGCGTCGATGAGCCGGCCGCCCGGCCAGTCCATGCTGATGACCCCGGTGTGACCCGAGGCTGTGTGCAGGTGGTCGAGCATGCGCTGGTTCATGCCCTGTTCGCCGCCGTAACCGTTGGCCACCTGGGTGTAGGTCGCGCCGAAGGGCGGACAGCTGGCGGAGAGCCCGGTGCCGCCGATGGTGTTGGTCGTGTCGGCGGCGATCTGCTGGAGACTGGCCGTGACCAGCGACCACCTGGTGTCCAGATTGCACTCGGTCCACGGGATGAACGGCGTGGGAAGCCAGTGGGAGAGGCCGAATCCGTCGTACGCCTGGCCTCGGGGGCCGCTGAAGCCGGTGAGCACGATGTGACCGCGTGCCTGGCCGAGGGTGGGGGTGTCGGCCGTGCTGCTGCCGGTCACGGTGGGCGCGTAGAACAGCCCGGGGTAGCGGTCGAGATAGCTGTCGAAGATGCGGGTGCGGTCGGGGCCCGTGGCGTCGGGCGGGTCGTCGACGCACTTGCCGATCTGCAGTCCGCCGGTGCCGCCCTCGGTGGTGTCGCCGTCGCACTCGCCGTGCAGGCTCATGAGGATGGTCTCGCCCGGGTGGGCGGTGAGGAAGGCCCGGGCCTTGGTGAGGACGTCGTCGAGGTTGGCGTTCTGGTAGACGTTCGTGTGGTGGATGGCGAACGCGGTGTTGTTGTTGACGATGCGGACGCGGATGTCGATGGCGCGGATGCCCGCGTTCAGCTGCGCGGTCAGGGTGTCCGCGCTGTCGCCGTGGTTCTCCTGGGTCTGGTAGTACCAGGGTGCGAGGGCGCCACCGTGAACCGCCATGGTGTCGTGGGTCCCGGGGATCGACATCCGTCCCAGACCCGTCGAGTCGGGAAGCCGGCTCATCCAGTCCGGGTTGCCGGCGCTGGTGAGGCTGTTGAACGCCGGCGTCGACGGGCCCGGCCACCAGGGCAGGTCGAAGGCCGACGCCGGGACGGAGCCGGTGAACAGGCTCAGCGTCACGACAAGGGCACCGAGCCCAGAGACCGTGCCGGCGTAGCGCCGGAGCGTGCGGGGGCCTGGTCGGCCACGCCGTGGCAGGAAGGGCATGGGTGGGGAACCTCCTGTGAACTGTCAGGTACATGCCAATTCATGACTCCGCGGATCGCGGCCGGGAAAGCATTCCCCACGCCTCGCCCATAGGCAAGACACGCGCGACCGCCCGCTTTGCCTCGGCGGTCGACTCACGAGCAACCAAAGGTTGCGCATTTCGCAGGAGTGTTCTAGGGTTACATGCAACCGAAGGTTGCGAAAGGAGGAGAGCGGGATGGAGTACGGCAGCATCGAGCGGGAGATCCACATCGAAGCCACGCCCGAGGTGGTCTACGAGGTGGTCAGCAAGCCCGAACACCTGCGGGAGTGGTGGCCGGACGAGGCAGACCTCAAGCCGGTCCCCGGCGCCACCGGGGTCATCACGTTCGGAGACAGGACCAAGCCGGACGCGCAGACCGTACCGGTCACGGTGGTGGAGGCTGACCCGCCCAGGCGGTTCACCTTCCGGTGGGTGTACGACGAGGGCGAGGTCGCCGCGCCGGCCAACTCGCTCCTGGTGACCTTCGAGTTGGTCCCGTCGGGCGCGGGCACGCTGCTGCGCTTCAGCGAGACCGGGTTCCGGGAGAAGGGCTGGGAGGCGGCCGTGCTCGAGGAGCAGTACCGCGAGCACGTCAACGGCTGGAACTACTTCCTGCCTCGCCTGGTCAGCTACGTCGCCCGCGTGGTGTCGAAGCCATGAGCGTGGCCATAGACGACGATCTCTGGTCGGCGGTGGGCGATCCCATCCGGCGACGGATGCTCGACCTGCTGCTGACCGGCGGCGCCGGCACGGCGACCACGTTGAGTGAGCAGCTGCCGGTCACCCGGCAGGCGGTCGCCAAACACCTCGGCGTACTCGGCCGGGTCGGCCTGGTCCATGTCACGCCCTCCGGGCGCGAGCGCCTCTACGAGGTCGACGAGGCCCAGCTCGCCCGCGCGGTCGCGCAGCTGTCCTGGGTCGGGGCCAGCTGGGACGCCCGGCTACAGCGCATCAAGCGGATCGCCGAGGCGATCCAGCGCAGCCAGGAGAGCTGATCCCCCACGAACGCACGCCGCCGAAACCGCGGCGTCGGTGACGAGCAGCGCCCGAAGACGGGCGCCCCACGGAAAGAGGTATCGAGATGGCGGACATCCTGCACAGGATCGGAGTCGTGGCGTCTCCCGACGCCGTCTACACGGCCTTGACCACCGTCGACGGCCTGGCGGGCTGGTGGACCGAGGACACGGACGGCGACGCCGGCGTCGGGGGAGTGGTCCGGTTCCGCTTCGAGCCCGGTGGGTTCGACATGAAGGTTCTGGAGGCGGAGCCCGGCGGGCGCGTGCTCTGGGAGGTCGTCGACGGTCCCGAGGAGTGGATCGGAACGCGGATCCGCTTCGAGCTCGAGCAGGAGGACGGCTTCACGATCGTGCTGTTTCGGCACGAGGGCTGGAATGAGCCGGTGGAGTTCATGTACCACTGCAGCACCAAGTGGGCGATCTTCCTGATGAGCCTCAAGCAGCTGGTCGAAACCGGCAAGGGTGACCCCGCGCCGCGCGACGTCAAGATCAGCAACTGGCACTGACGGCGGTCCAACCGGCGCTGCCGGACCGAGGGAGCCTGGGCCCCGCGAGGGACGCGCCGATCGTCCACGCGGGGCCAGGCCCTCGCGCAGGGCTCCCGCCCATGCCCGGCGACGAGGGCCGCGGACTCATCTGACGTTCCGTGCCGGCTGGGTGGCGAGGTGGAGAAGCTCCTCCAGAGGACCGCGTCGGAACAGCCGGGTCCACACCGTCGCCAGGAGCATGGCGGCCGCGATGAAGCCGAACAGCCCCGTCAGGGCGGACAGTGTGTCCCCCGCGATCGCGGGCACGTACCAGACCTCGCTGAAGAACCACAGCGCGACGATGTGCAGGACGTAGGCGGTCAGCGCCGTCATGCCGACGGCGGCCACGGGTGTGGCCAGGCGGGTGAGGCGCGGCATCCGTTCGGCGACGATCAGACACGCGGCGACCACGACGAGGGCGAGTCCGGTGTTGCCGACGATGGAGAAGGTGGTCTCGCTGTGCGGTACGGCCACCAGCAGCCAGGCGAGCGGGGGGTGACCGCCGGGCTCGCCGACGCGGTCGGACCACCAGGCGGATGATGCCGGACCACCGTCCGTGGCGGAGGCGACGGCGGACAGGGCGTGCGGGACCAGGTGCAGGGCGAGCCAGGAGCCGCCGTAGCCCAGCAGCGCGAGCGCCCCGCCGGCGAGCGTGAGCCGGGATCGGATGCCCGGGCGCGCGAGGTCCAGCCGGGCCACCGCCATTCCCGCGATCAGGAACGAGATCCAGGTGAGCACCGGATACGCACCGGTGAACAAGAGCTCTAGGGTGCCGCCCGTGCCGCTGATCAGGGCCAACGGATCATGGACGATGACGGCGTGCGCCCAGCGCCCGTCCTCGATGGACGCTCTCATCACGTACAGCACCTGGGGCAGCACCAGCGCGGTGGCGGCGGCGATCAGGGCGAGCGTCCTGGCCCGCAACCGGTACAGCGGGAGCACGGTCAGGAACAGCACGCCGTAGAAGCTGAGGATCACGTTGACCTCGGTGTCCAGGGCGGACAGCGCGTAACCGAGGACCAGCAGGACGACGGCACGGATCACGATCCTGACCACTGCCTGGCGGCCCGCCCGTCCGGTACGGGGGTGGGGGCGGCCGGTGATGATGACCAGTGAGAAGCCGGCGAGCAGCGCGAAGAGGGCCGCGGAGCGGCCACTCGCCGTCTCCATCAGGAATCCCACCGGGCCGCCCACCGTCGCATCAGGCCCGACGTGTACCGAGAACATGCCGAAGACCGCGAGTCCACGAGCCAGATCGATACCGACCAGCCGCCCCGTCGAGGGACCGTCGGCGGGGGTGGGGAGACGGCTGCGCTCGAGCGACGATGACACGTTCGCCGGCTTGACCGAAAATGCTTGCTGGACCATGCCCAATAGGTTCACCGGCGCCCCCGCCCGAACACCCCGGCAGCCTTCCGGACGCACCCCGCCGCCAGGCCGGAACCACCCCCCGTCACCCGGCCGAAGCCACCCCCCGTCATCCGGTCGGAGCCACCCCTGTCACCTGGCCGGAGCCACCCCGGTCAGGTGGTCGTAGCCACCCC